>NZ_JBYSZY010000006.1:0-186210 GCF_058787635.1 Variovorax sp. FW305-3-2-15-B-LB1
CGCCTGCGCCACCGGCACCGCCCGCGCCGCCGGCCCCTCCCGCACCGCCGCCGTCGCCCCCGGCGCCGCCCGCCGTGCAGCTGCCGTCGAGCAATGCCGACTACCTGCAGAACCCGAAGGCGGTCTACCCCGCCATGAGCAAGCGCCTCGGCGAGCAGGGCAAAGTGATCGTGCGCGTGCTCGTCGGCGCCGACGGCCTGCCCAAGAGCGCCGAGGTCAAGAAATCCAGCGGCTTCGACCGCCTCGACGAGGCCGCCGTCGAATACATCATGAAATGCCGGTTCGTGCCCGGCAAGGTCAACGGCGTGGTGCAGGCCATGTCTTACGACGCCCCCGTCAACTACGTCCTGAACTAATTTTTCTCTGGAGCAACTTCGTATGGATTCCCAATTTGGCTTGATGAACGTCTGGAATCAGGGCGACTTCGTCACCAAGGCTGTCGCGGTTCTGTTGATCGGCATGTCCCTCGCATCGTGGATCGTGATCATCGTGAAGGCGCTCGACGTCATCAAATACAAGCGCCTGGCCAAGCACTCGCAGGACTTCTGGCACAGCGAAGATTTCGCCACCGCCCTGAACAAGCTGGGCACCGACGACAGCAACCCCTTCCGCGCCCTGGCGCTCGAAGGCCGCGAAGCCGCCGCCCACCACCGCAACACCAAGGCGCACCTGCATGACGCGCTCGACGTGAGCGACTGGATCACGCGCGCCCTGCGCAACGGTATCGACGCCTTCACGGCGCGCCTGCAGACCGGCCTGGCCATCCTCGCTTCGGTGGGTTCGACGGCGCCGTTCATCGGCCTGTTCGGCACCGTCTGGGGCATCTACCACGCGCTGATGAGCATCGGCTCGGCCGGCCAGGCGACCATCGACAAGGTGGCCGGCCCGATCGGCGAAGCGCTGATCATGACGGCCCTGGGCCTGGCGGTCGCCATCCCCGCCGTGCTGGGCTACAACGCCCTGGTGCGCGGCAACAAGTTCGTGCTGACCAAGCTCAACAGCTTCGCCCACGACCTGCACGCCTACTTCGTGACCGGCGCCCGCGTGCAAAGCGGCAGCGGCGAAGCCGTCGTGGTTCCGCTCAAGAAGGGCTGAGCAGCATCATGGCTTTCGGAACGCAAGACGAACCCGATGAGGTGATGAACGAGATCAACATGACGCCGCTGGTCGACGTCATGCTGGTGCTCCTGATCATCTTCATCATCACCGTGCCGGTCATGAAGCACGCGGTCAACATCGACCTGCCCCGCGCCAGTAGCGAGCCCGAGCAGCCCAAGCCGCAGAACATCCTGTTCAGCGTCACGGCCGACGGCGCCTACTACTGGAACGAACAGAAGATCGACGACAGCGAGCTGCCGAACCGCCTGGCCGCCGAAGCCGCCAAGGAACCGCAGCCCGAACTGCACATCCGCGGCGACAAGGCCGTGCGCTACGAGCGCGTGGCCAAGGCCATGGCCGAGGCGCGCGAAGCCGGCGTGCGCAAGATCGGCTTCATCACCGAACCCGACACGAAGTGATCTGAACGGGTGAATGACGGATCGAAAAAAAGTTGATCGCGACGATTGACTTTATATTGAGAATCATTATCATTCACTCATCGCTTCCATAAAAGGGAACTCCAGATGCCAGCCACCCCGAATGCCTTTTCTGTCCTGAACCACCCTTCGCTCGACCAATCGGGTGGCGGTCATGCATCGATCCAGGCAGCGCGTCCGGCGCCGATGGTCGAAAGCACGGAGCTTCTGAAGGGAAGCAAGACCGTGGGCATCATGCACAACGGCTCGCTCTACCGGCTTCAGGCCACCAAACTCGGCAAGCTGATCCTGACCAAGTAGGTCGTTCAGCCCGCCCCTCGCGCAAGTTTCATCGTGGGGCGACTCGAGGAGATTCATCTCCGAAGGGTCGTTTTTTGCTAGCCAACGGTTCGCCGACTAGCCAAGCTTTTTTTCACGCTGAAGCCCCGAAAAAGAAAACGCCGACCAAATGGTCGGCGTTTTGCTTTGGGCGAATGAAAAGGCTTACAGGCCGAGCGCGGCGATGCCGGCCTTGGCGATCTGCGCATCTTCGTTCGACTTCACGCCGCTCACGCCCACAGCGCCGATGACGTGGCCGTCCTTCACGATCGGCACGCCGCCTTCGAGCAGGCCTTCCACCAGGGGCGCCGTCAGGAACGCGGTGCGGCCGCCGTTGATGATGTCTTCATAGACCTTGCTCTCGCGACGGCCCATGGCGGCGGTGTGCGCCTTGGCGGGAGCGATGTGCGAGGACAGCGCGGCGGCACCGTCCAGGCGCTGCAGCCAGAGCAGGTTGCCGGCGTCGTCGGAGATGGCGATGGTCACGGCCCAGTTGTTCTTCAGGGCCTCGGCTTCCGCTGCAGCGGCGATGGCCTTGACGTCGGCGAGTTCGAGGAATGATTTGGTCTTCATGGATAGGCTCAGGTTGCGTCGAAACCCGACAGCATAACGGCGGGGCGCCGCAGCGTCCCACCGGGGCTTAAGAACAACGGGCATACGGTCTTTGCAAGGCCCCCTCTTGCAGCCCCCTAGAATGCGCCCAACTGCGTGTCATTGCATGCAGCAACCTCAGGAGCTTCGGCCATGAACGACCGTGTGACCACCCTCGACACTTCCACCGGCTACGGCCAGACACTGCCGCAGGCCGAACGCCAGCGCGTGCTGCGCAATACCTACTGGCTGCTGGCGCTGAGCCTGCTGCCCACCGTGCTGGGCGCCTGGATCGGCGTGAGCACCGGCATCACCCGCTCGCTCACCGGCGGACTCGGCCTGATCGTCTTCCTGGGCGGCGCCTTCGGCTTCATGTTCGCGATCGAGAAGACCAAGAACTCGGCCGCCGGCGTGCCGGTGCTGCTGGGCTTCACCTTCTTCATGGGTCTGATGCTGTCGCGCCTGTTGGCGATGGTGCTGGGCTTCAAGAACGGCCCCGAACTGATCATGACGGCCTTCGGCGGCACCGCCGGCGTGTTCTTTGTGATGGCCTCGCTGGCCACGGTCATCAAGCGCGACCTGTCGGGCATGGGCAAGTTCCTGTTCGTCGGTGCGCTGGTGCTAATGCTCGGCGCCGTCATCAACGTCTTCGTGGGCTCGAGCACCGGCATGCTGGTGATCTCGGTGGCAGCCATCGGCATCTTCTCGGCCTACATGCTCTATGACCTGAAGCAGATCATGGACGGAGGCGAAACCAACTACATCAGCGCCACGCTGGCCCTGTACCTGGACATGTTCAACGTGTTCCAGAGCCTGCTGGCCCTGCTGGGCATCTTCGGCGGCGAGCGCGACTGAGCGGCTTGCTCCGACCCCAAGAAAAAAGGCCCCGCGGGGCCTTTTTTCATTCCAGCTCGAAGACCGCGATCGACTCGACGTGCGCCGTGTGCGGGAACATGTTCACCACGCCCGCGAAGGTGCAGCGGTAGCCCGCCTGGTGCACCAGCAGGCCGGCGTCGCGCGCCAGCGTCGACGGGTTGCAGCTCACGTACACGATGCGCTTGGGCGGCGTCCAGCCACCGGTGCGCAGTTCAGGCTGCTGGTGCAGGTCGGCCATGGCCTTGGCCAGTGCGAAGGCACCTTCGCGCGGCGGATCGACCAGCCACTTGTCGGCACTGCCGTCGGCCACCAGCATCTCGGGCGTCATGTCGAACAGGTTGCGCGCCACGAACCGGGTGGCCGACAGCGCACGCCGCTCGGGCGTTGCAGGCTGGTTTCTCTGGAAGTTGTCGGTGGCGCGTGCCACCAGCGTGTCGCTGCCCTCGATGCCGAGCACCTCGCGCGCCTGGCTCGCCAGCGGCAGCGTGAAATTGCCCAGGCCGCAGAACCAGTCGATCACGCGCTCCTCGGGCTGCACGTCGAGCAGGCGCAGCGCCTTGCCGACCAGCGCGCGGTTGATGTGCGGATTGACCTGGGTGAAATCGGTGGGCTTGAACGGCATCGTCACACCGAACGCGGGCAGGCGATAGGCCAGCGGCGTGCCGCCCTCCTCCAGCAGCTTCACGGTGTCCGGGCCCTTGGCCTGCAGCCACCATTGAACGCCCTCGTTCTCGGCGGCGAACGCCTTGAGCCGCCCGATGTCGGCGCCCGACAGCGGCTCCAGGTGACGCAGCACCAGGGCGATGGTGCCCAGCGCGGTCGAATCCGGCGCGTCGCCGCAGGCCAGCTCGATCTGCGGACAGGTGTCGCGTGCGTCCATGGAACCGATCAGCGCGCGCAACGGCATCAGCATGGCGCTGACCTGCTTGGGCAGCACGGGGCAGACCTGCATGTCGGCCAGGTAGCGGCTCTTGCGCTCGTGGAAGCCGATCAGCACCGTGCCCTTCTTGACCACGTGGCGCACCGACAGGCGCGCGCGGTAGCGGTAATGCCAGGCCGGGCCTTCGAGCGGGCGCAGCACGTTCTCGGGCTTGACCTTGCCCAGGTGCCAGAGGTTGTCTTCCAGCGCACGCTGCTTCACCGCCACCTGGGCGGCGGCGTCGAGGTGCTGCATCTTGCAGCCGCCGCACGCGCCCGTGTGCAGGCCGAAGTGCGGGCAACCCGGTCGCACGCGCTGCGAGGACTCGCGGCGGATCTGCGTGACCGTGCCCTGCTCCCAGTTGTTCTTGCGGCGGTGAACGTTGAACTGCACCTCCTCGAAGGGCAATGCGCCTTCGATGAAGACGACCATGCCGTCGGACTTGTGGGAGACGCCTTGCGCGTCCAGGTCGAGCGACTCGACCTGGAGCCATTCATCGGCGGGGCTCGCGGGGACTTTCTTTTCTTCGATGGATTCCGTCATCCCCCGATTGTCTCAGCGTGGCCGGGGTGGTCCCGGCGCGACGGGTTACCTTCTTTTCTTCACACCGCTAGAACAGCGCGTCGCGGCCGACGCCGGAGCGCGCCAGCTGCTTGCGCATCTTGGCCAGGGCCTCGTTCTGGATCTGCCGCACGCGCTCGCGTGTCAGGCCCAGCCGCACGCTCAGCACCTCGAGCGTCTCGGGCTCCCGGTCGTGCAGGCCGTAGCGACCTTCGAGCACCTCGCGCTCCCGCGCGTTGAGGGCCTGCACCCACTGGTCGAGCAGGCGCTCCACCTCGTGCGTGTGTGTCACGCCGGCGGGGTTGCCCTGCTCGTCGTCAGAGGCCACGGTGTCGGCCAGCGTGAAGCCTTCTTCGCCGCGCGCGTCGCCCGCATCGAGCGAACGCGGCGCCTCGGCCAGCGCCAGCAGGTCGGCCACCGCCTGCACCTCGCGGCCGAGCAGCGCGGCCACGTCCTCGACGCGCACGCCGTCCGGCCGGCTCGCGAGGAACTCCGCGTCGCCCTCGAGCGTGCGGCGCGCCCTCAGAACCTGCTGCAGTTCGCGCACGACATGCACCGGCAGGCGGATCGCCCGCGATTGCGTGATGACGGCGCGCTCGACCGACTGGCGGATCCACCAGGTCGCATAAGTAGAGAAGCGAAACCCGCGTTCGGGCTCGAATTTCGTGATGGCATGCATCAGCCCGAGGTTGCCTTCCTCGATGAGGTCGGACAGCGGCATGCCGCGCCCCAGGTAGTTCTTGGCGATGTTGACCACGAGCCGCAGGTTGTGCTCGATCATCGATTGCCGCGCCGCGAAGTCGCCGGAGCGTGCGGCGCAGGCGGTGGTGTATTCCTCGGCGGGAGTGAAGAGCCCGGTGCGCCGGACCTGGCGCAGGTAGATGGTCAGGGCATCGGCGCCCTCGCCGCCCATGACCTCGGCGGCGGTGCCGTGGGGCGGCGCCGATGCTGCCGAGGGAATCGACGGATCCGCTGCGGGGTCGTCGGGAAGAGAGTCCGTGCTCAGCGGCTCGTCGCTGCTTTCCTGATGGCCATTGTGGCCACCGTTGCTTCGAGGTGAAGGGCTGCCCTGCCCCGCCAGTCCACGCACGGGCAGTGTGCGAAGAGGGCGGGAGGCAGCCATGGCATCACCGGTTGGGCAGGTAGCGCGACGGGTCGACGGGCTTGCCCTGGCGGCGGATCTCGAAATGCAGCTTCACGCGATCGGCGTCGCTGTTGCCCATTTCGGCGATCTTCTGGCCCTTCTGAACCGACTGGTCTTCCTTCACGAGCAGCGTCTGGTTGTGCGCATACGCCGTGAGGTAGGTGTTGTTGTGCTTCAGGATGATCAGGTTGCCGTAGCCGCGCAGGCCGGCACCGGCGTAGACCACACGGCCATCGGCTGCGGCCAGCACGGGGTCGCCGGCCTTGCCGCTGATGTCGTAGCCCTTGTTCTTGGCTTCGTCGAACCCGGCGATCAGCGAACCGCTCGCAGGCCAGATCCAGCCCAGGTCGTCGTCACCCGAACTGCTCGGGCCCGAAGGCGAGGCCGTGACAGGCGGCTTGGTGGTGCCGCTCGCGCCGCTGGCCGGCACGGCCGGCGTGACGGACGCCTGCGGGGCCACCGGCTTGGTGGTCGCCTCGGTGGCCGCAGCAGGCGCAGAGGTGGACGGTGCCGTGGCGACCGCCGTGCTCCCACCGGTCGGTGGAATCACGCGCAAGACCTGGCCGACTTCGATCAGGTCGGGGTTGTCGAGGTTGTTCCAGCGCACGATGTCCTGCCAGCGCTGGCCCGTTTCGCTGCCGATGCGGCGGATGGAGTCACCGGGGCGCACGGCGTAGTAGCCGGGCTTGCCGTAGTTCTCGATACCGGGGAGCGGTTTGCCGGACGCGTCGGTCGTGATGGGAGGACCGCCGGGCGTCGTTGCCCCGGGTGCGCGCGTCATGGTGCCCCGGTCTTCGACCGGTGCGGGACCGCGCGGTGCGGAGCAGCCCGCGATCACGAGCACAACAGCCAACGTGATGCCTGCGAACAAACTCCGATTGCCAAAACCCTGCATTTGTTATTCCTTCAAGCGATGCCCGATTTTAGGGGGACAAAGTGAACCGCCTCAAGAATGCGCCGCTCGAGCCCACGGGGGGTCTTGTCGATCACGACGAGGGCCTGTCCACCAGTGGCGGAATGGGTCGGCGCGACGATGCGCCCGCCCACCGCGAGCTGCGCGATCCAGGCCTCGGGCACGGCCTCGCCGCCTGCCGCGGCGATGATGCCCGCGTACGGCGCGCCCTTCGCATAGCCGATCATGCCGTCGCCCAACATCAGGTGGACGGTGGCCAGGCGGAAGTGCCGCAGATTGGTGCGCGCGCGCTCGTGCAGTCCGCGCAGGCGTTCGATGCTGTAGACCTCGGTGGCCACCTCGTTCAACACCGCGGCCTGGTAGCCGCAGCCGGTGCCGATCTCGAGCACGCGGCCCAGTCGCTCCTGCGGCTTGCCGGCCAGCGCCGGCGCGCCCAGCAGCAACTCGATCATGCGGGCCACCACATTGGGCTTGGAAATGGTCTGTCCCAGCCCGATCGGCAGACTGGTGTCTTCATACGCCTGGTTGACCAGCGCGCTGTCGACGAAACGGTGCCGCTCGACGGTCCCCATGGCGCGCAGCACGCGCGCATCGGTGATGCCCTGCGCCGCGAGCTTTTGCACCATGCGCGCCCGCACGGCATCGGACGCCATCGAGGGCGTGGACGGGACCATCGGCTTGACCGGCACAGCGGGCATGCGCCCGCGCGTGGCGGCCGAGGCGGTGGGGGTCAGTCGAACCGGGAAACTGGGCCGCGGAGGGGTCGCCATGTCGTCAATTGCCGAGACGGGCGACCGTCTCGCGCCATTGGCCCAGGTTGGCATGGTCGGTCAGGTCGATCTGCAAGGGCGTCAGCGCGATGTGGCCGGCCGCGGTCGCGTGGAAGTCGGTGCCCTCCCCGCTGTCCTTGGCGCTGCCTGCACCGGCGATCCAGTACATGGTTTCGCCGCGCGGGCTGTCCTGCGTGATCACCTTTTCGGCCGCGTGGCGGCGCCCGAGCCGGCACACCTTGACCGGTTTCAGTTCGTCGAACGGGCGGTTCGGCACGTTCACGTTGAGCAGGAAGGCGGGGCCACCGAGCATCTTCTCGCGCTCGATCTGCTGCACCAGCCGTCGCGCCACCTGGGCCGCCGCATCCACGTGTGCCCAGCCTTTTTCAATCTGCGAGAAGGCGATGGCCGGGATGCCGAACAGGTAGGCCTCCATCGCCGCGCCCACGGTGCCTGAATAGATGGTGTCGTCGCCCATGTTGGCGCCGTTATTGATGCCCGAGACCACGAGGTCGGGGCGGTAGTCGAGCAGGCCCTTGAGCGCGATGTGCACGCAATCGGCCGGCGTGCCCGTCACATAGCGGAAACCGTTGTGCGCCTTGTGCACGTACAGCGGCGCGGCCAGCGTGAGTGCATTCGACTTGGCGCTGTTGTTGTGCTCGGGTGCCACCACCTCGACGTCGGCGATGTCCTTGAGTGCGTCGTGCAACGCGACGATGCCCGGCGCCTGAAAGCCATCGTCATTGGAAATAAGTATCTTCATGGTGCTTCTGGGTGCAGCGGATTGTAGGTGCGGGGTGCGTCGCAGCAGGGACAACGCCGCACCACAGCGCCGCCTATCATCGCCCCGAATTCATTGCCCACACGACTCATTCGAAGGAGACCCCGAGCATGCACGCATGGCTTTGCGAAAACCCCACCGGCGTCGACGCGCTGACCTGGAAAGAACTGCCCACCCCCACGCCGGGCCCGGGCCAGGTGCTGATCGAGATCAAGGCGGCCAGCCTGAATTTCCCCGACCTGCTGATCGTGCAGAACAAATACCAGATGAAGCCGCCGCTGCCCTTCGTTCCCGGATCGGAATATGCGGGCGTGATCCAGGCGGTGGGCGAAGGCGTGACGCACCTCAAGGTCGGGCAGAACGTGGCGTGCCTCTCGGGCACGGGCGGCTTCGGCACCCACACGTTGGCACCCGCCGCGCTGTGCATGCCGCTGCCCGAAGGTTTCGGCCATGTCGACGCGGCCGCTTTCATCATGATCTACGCCACCTCGTGGCACGCACTGATGGACCGCGCGCAGCTCAAGGCCGGCGAAACCGTGCTGGTGCTCGGCGCGGCCGGCGGCGTGGGCACCGCGGCCATCCAGATCGCCAAGGCGGCGGGCGCCAAGGTGATCGCCGCGGCATCGACCGACGAAAAGTGCGAACTGTGCCGCTCGATCGGCGCCGACGCGACGATCAATTACACGACGCACGCACTGCCCAATGGTTTCCGCGACGCCATCAAAGCCGCGACCGACGGCAAAGGCCCGGATGTGATTTACGACCCCGTGGGTGGCGATTTCGCAGAACCGGCATTCCGCTCGATTGGCTGGCGCGGTCGCTATTTGGTGGTCGGTTTTGCATCGGGCCCGATCCCGTCGCTGCCATTGAATCTGACGCTGCTCAAAGGCGCGTCGCTCGTGGGTGTGTTCTGGGGCGATTTCGCGAAGCGCGAACCCAAGGCCAATGCACAGATGATGGCCGAATTGGCCCAGTGGTACGGCCAGGGAAAAATCAAGCCGGTGATCGACAGCACGATGCCGATGGCCGAATTGAAGGCCGCCTATGCGCACATGGGATCGCGCGGCGTCAAGGGAAAACTGGTGATGGTGAACTGACCGGACGAGCGCGCATCACCCTGTGCGCTTCCCAATAAAAAAGCCCGCCGAAGCGGGCTTTTTTATTGGGCGAATGTCCAACTGATTCTGCAGGCAATCACTTGATCTCGTAATCGGAGAGCGACTTGCCGGCTGCCAGGGCTTCCGTGACCCAGCGCGGCTTGCGGCCACGGCCACCGGACCAGGTTTCGCCCGTCGGGCCGCGGTATTTGGCGGCGGCCTTGGCGGCTGCAGGACCTGCGCTGCGCTTGGTTGCGGCGGCACGACCACCACCCAGCTTCAGATCGGAAGCGGTCAAACCGTATTCCGCAATCTTCCTGCGCACTTCTTCGATCACGCCGGCCCGTTCCTGGTTACGCAGGTCTTCGGCCTGCTTGCGCAATTGCGCAATCTGCTCGTCGTGCTTCTGGATCTGGGAATTGATATCGGCGAGTGACGAAGCCATTGTTGGACTCCTGTTGTGAATTGAAAACGGCTGAATTCTAATTCAAACCACTTTTGCCACAAGCGCCTTTTCAGCAGAAAAATGCAGGCGCATTGGTGGAATGCAACAACCCGCAACACACACGCACCATTTTGGGTACTTTCAAAATCGGGGGTAGCTGGGAAAGAATGCGGCGTACAACCTGGCGCTTGAAGCGACGGCGAAGCCAGAAATGACAACGCCGGGCAAGCCCGGCGTTGGAATCCCTTGGGTGCTATTGAGAAATAGCGCTGGGACTGAATTTTTTGGGGTGGCTGATGGGACTCGAACCCACGACGACCAGAATCACAATCTGGGACTCTACCAACTGAGCTACAGCCACCGTAGAGCCTCTGATTGTAGCGTTAAAAATCGCGGCTTTCGCTTCCGCGATCATCAAAGACGCCGAAATGCCACACCGACATGCAACCCAGCGCCTTCGGAGGCCGTCCGCGATGGCCTGCCGCCACACATGCGCCCTGCCCCATGGGCATAACTTCGCAGTCGCCCATTCGATGTGCCTGGACGACGCTGAGCCGCGAATGGCTCCGCTATCATGAATGCGAGCGGCCCGACCGGGCCCGGCTTTCGCCACTTCACTTCATCAAAGGAACTTCTTCATGAGCATCGTCTGGACTATCCTGATCGGGTTCGTCGTGGGTCTCGTGGCGCGGGCCGTCAAGCCGGGCAACGATTCCGCCGGCTTCATCGTGACCACGCTGATCGGCATTGCAGGTTCGCTGGGCGTGACCTACCTCGGCCAGGCAATGGGCTGGTACACCGCCGGCCAGGGCGCCGGCTTCATCGCCTCCGTGCTGGGCGCGATCGTGCTCCTGATTCTCTACGGCCTCATCAAGCGCAAGAGCTGATGCCCCTGACGCCGTGCCGCGCAACGCGGCCGGCGGTTCTTCCGGCTGCCTGGGCCCCACACTTCTTCAGCCAGCCTCGCGAGGCCTTCCCGCCGATGCCCCGCAAACCACGCGCCCGTCACCACGTCTATGTGGTCGAACTCGACGACCGCGTCTGGAACAACGGCCGCTTCCGGCGCGCCAACCCCGACTACCAGCTCGGCAAGCCCTTCGTCTATGTCGGCATGACCGGCCTGGACCCCGACATCCGCTTCGACAAGCACAAGGCCGGCATCCAGGCCAACCGCTTCGTGCAGGAGTTCGGCCTGCGACTGTTGCCCGCGCTCTATGAACGCTACAACCCGATGCCGTACGACGATGCGCGGCTGATGGAGGTTGACCTGGGCATCGCCCTGCGCCGCGCCGGCTACGGCGTCTGGCAGGCCTGACGCGGTTCAGGAGTAGGTGACCCAGTCCTCGTACGCCGGGCCGTCGAGGTGCGGCAAGGTGTTGTAGGTCACGAGCATGTGCCGCTTCGGCGTGAAAGCGAACTCGGTCACCGAGCTGTTGCGGATGCGCAGGTTGAGTTCGATGGTCGTCTCGGCGCTCGTACCCAGCACGTGGCCGACCGCGGTGCTGATCGGCCCGCCACTCGACACCACCAGCACCTTCGCGCCGTGGTGCCGCTCGCGCACATGGTCGAGCGCCGTGGTCACGCCGGCCAGGAAGTCGACGTAGCTCGGCATGCCGACCGGCGCCGTGCGTCCCTGCATCCACGCGCCGAGCCCATCGCGCAGCAGACGGAAATGATGGCGGTACATCTCGGGCGAATCGGGCTTCTCGAGCTTGCCCTGGTGCACCGTGGCAATGACGGCTTCGCTGTCGTACTCGTTGAGCCCCGGCCATGGCAGCACGTCGTCGCGCGACAGCCCGAGCCCCTGCGCGATGCCCTCCCAGGTCTGCTTGTGGCGCTTCAGCGTGCCGGTGATGACGGCATCGAAACGCATGCCGCGCTCGCGCCAGTATTCACCCAGGCGCACGGACTGCCGGTGTCCGAGTTCGCTCAGGTTGTCATAGTCGGCAGCACCGAAACTGGCCTGCCCGTGGCGCACGAGGTAAAGGGTTCCCATGCGCCGGATTCTGGCAAGAAGCGCGACACGCGCTTGTCCCTCGTGCGACCAAAAAAAAGCCCGGGTCGTCGAACCCGGGCTTGTGGCGAGCAGCAGTTGCCCGTCTGTCTCAGCGCGCCGCGGCAGCGGTCGGCAGCGTGTCGGCCGGCTTCGGCACGAGGATCTCCACCTTGAAGCGTTGCTTCAGCAGCTCGTAGTAGGCAGCGGCTTCGGCGGCGGTCACCGACTGGGCGATCTGCATGCTTTCCTGCTGCGCCTGTTCGGCCGTCGGCGGCGTGCGCGGCACGACCTTGGTCACGCGGACCACGGCATAGCCTTGCGTGCCGAGATCCACGCCGAGCAGCGCGGGCAGCTTGGCGCCGTCGGCACGCAGTGCGGCGTCGATCACCGGTGCGGGCTGCGACTGCGCATCGATGCGCGACACCGTGACCGGCGCGCCGAAGGTGGCGCCGTCGGCCTTCACCTTCCAGGCAGCGAGCTTGGCTTCGCCCTCGGTCTTGGCCAGTGCTGCGGCGCGCTCGGTGATGAGCTGTGCGCGGATCTTGTCCTTCACCTCGGCCAGCGGAATCGGATGCGCGGCCGTGTACTGCGTCACGCGGCCCGATGCGAGCTGGTTCGGACCGACCTCGATGGCTTCGGTGTTCTGCTTGCGGTCGAGCGAGTCGGAGGCATACAGCGCCTGCAGGAAGTTGCGGCTGGCGAGCGGGCCGGTGGCGCCCGGTGCGGGCGTGCGCGGCACGTTGGTGGCGGTCTGGATCGTGAGCTTCAGCTTCTCGGCGGCCGGCTTCAGGCTCTCGGGTTGCTGATAGACGGTGTCCGTGAAAATTTCCGCAGCCTTCGCGAATTCCTGCGTGGCTTGTTGGGCGCGCACTTCGTTCTCGATGGTCGCGCGCACCTTCTCGAAAGGCGGCACCACGGCCGGCTTGATGTCGGTCAGCTGGATGATGTGATAGCCGAACTCGGTCTCGACGAGGTCGCTGATGTCGCCCTTCTTGAGCGCGAACATCGCGTCTTCGAAAGGCTTGACCATCGCGCCGCGCGTGACGAAATCGAGGTCGCCGCCCTTCTCGGCCGAGCCGGGATCCTGCGAGTTCTTGCGCGCCACGTCGGCGAAGGTGTTCGGCGCCTTCTTCACGTCGGCCAGCAACTGCTCGGCCTTGGCCTTCGCCTTGGCGCGGTCGCCGCTGGACATGCTGGTCGGCGCCGTGATCAGGATGTGGCTTGCACGGCGTTCTTCCTTGGTGCCGAAGCGCGCGGTGTTCTGCTCGTAGTAGGTCTTGAGGTCGGCTTCGTTCGCGACGATGTTCCTCTTCGCGGCTTCGAGGTCGAGCACGAGGTACTCGATGCTGGCCTGCTCCGGCGCCTGGAACTGCGACGTGTGGTCCTTGTAGTAGGTCTCGATGTCGGCATCGCTCACCGTGACCTTCGACGCGAAGCTCTCGGGTGCGAAGCGCGCGACCTGGATTTCACGGCGGTCGTAGAAGGCATTCACCGTGGCCGCGGTCAACGCCGCCGGTGCGAAGCTCGTGCCCGTCACGCCCAGCAGCACCTGCTGCGAGGCCATGTCGGCGCGCACCGAGGCTTCGTACTGCTCGGGCGTGCGGCCGGTGGCGCGCAGGAAGGCTTCGCGGTCGAACTTGCCGTCGGCCGTGCGGAACGCGGCAAGGCCGGCGTCCTGCGCGAACATGCGCGCGAGGCGGTCTTCGGACACCGACATGTTGGTCTTGACCGCCGCGGCCGCCAGCACGCGATCGCGCACCATGCGCTCCAGCGTAGCGTAGCGCAGCGCGTCGGAGTCGAGCAGCGTCGGATCGACGTTGGGCGACTGCTGGCGGATGCGGTCGGTCTCGACGCGGTGCTGCTGGTCCCACTCGGGCTTGGTGATGTCATGGCCCTGGATGCGGGCCACCTTCTCGTCGCCGCCCATGCCCTGGTAGCGCTCGACACCAAAGAAGACGAACGAGGGAATGATCAGCAAGAACAAGAAAATCATCACGACTTTGTTGTACTTGCGGAAGGTATCAAACATGCTTGAACACTCTTTTTCGACGGGCGCCGGACGGCAATAAAAAAGGCGAACCGGTGTTCGCCTTTGCATCGGGTGGTGGTGGGTGCTGAGGGGCTCGAACCCCCGACCTACGCCTTGTAAGGGCGCCGCTCTACCAACTGAGCTAAGCACCCCACCTGGAATACTCTCCGAGTCTACAGCCTCAGTTCAGCGCGTCTTTGAGCGCCTTGCCGGGACGGAACTTCGGGATCTTGGCTGCCTTGATTTTAATCGCGTCGCCGGTGCGGGGATTCCGGCCGGTGCGGGCTGCGCGTTTGCCGACTGCGAAAGTGCCGAAACCGACGAGCGACACGGAACCGCCCTTCTTGAGCGTGGTACGAATGGCGCCAATGGTGGATTCGAGCGCACGGGTCGCTGCGGCTTTGGAAATATCGGCGTTCTTTGCGATGTGCTCAATCAGTTCGGTCTTGTTCACAAGGGCCCCTTGTCGAAAAAAAGTTGGTCGGCTTTCGTCAGCTGCGACCTGGCCGCGACGGGAGCGACTCAAGAACATGGCAGGCCTGACGCCTCGGCAGCGCACTGCCAGCGAGGATTACAACCACTGGTCTGCGGGGTGTCAATAAGACACAACGCACTGCAGCCCAGCGGAGCGCGCGATTTTAGGGGCGTTTCGCGACGTACTTTTCAAAGGGCCTCGGCAATTGCCTTTCCGAGGTCGGCCGTGCCCGCCCGACCGCCGATGTCCGGCGTGCGCGGTGCGCCGCTTTGGGGCGCGAGCACCTTCTCGATGGTCGCCAGGATCGCGTCGTGCGCGTCCTTGTGGCCGAGAAACTCCAGCATCATCGCGCCGCACCAGATCTGGCCGATCGGGTTGGCGATGCCCTGCCCGGCGATGTCCGGCGCCGAACCGTGCACCGGCTCGAACAGCGAAGGCGTGGTGCGCTCGGGGTTGAGGTTGGCGCTGGGCGCGATGCCGATGGTGCCGGTGCAGGCCGGGCCGAGGTCGGACAGGATGTCGCCGAACAGGTTGCTCGCCACCACAACGTCGAAGAAGTCGGGCCGCTGCACGAAGTGCGCCGTGAGGATGTCGATGTGGAACTTGTCCAGCGTGATGCCCGGGTAGCCCTTGGCCATTTCCACCACGCGCTCGTCCCAGTACGGCATGGTGATCGAGATGCCGTTCGACTTGGTGGCGCTGGTCAGGTGCTTCTTCGGCCGCGATTGCGCGAGCTCGAAGGCGAACTTCAGCACGCGGTCGACGCCCACGCGCGACATCACGGTTTCCTGCACCACGATCTCGCGCGGCGTGCCCTGGTACATGCGCCCGCCGATGCTCGAGTACTCGCCCTCGGTGTTCTCGCGCACGATGTACATGTCGATCTCGCCGGGCGCGCGCGGCGTGCCGTCGCGGCGCACCACGGGCGCGACGATGCCGGGCATCAGGCGCGCGGGACGCAGGTTGATGTACTGGTCGAACTCGCGGCGGAACATGAGCAGCGAGCCCCACAGCGACACGTGGTCGGGAATCTTCTCGGGCCAGCCGACCGCGCCGAAGAAGATGGCGTCGTGGCCGCCGATCTGGTCCTTCCAGTTGTCGGGCAGCATCTGGCCGTGCTTCTCGTAATAGTCCCAGCTCGAGAAGTCGAAGTGGTCGAACTTCAGGTCGATGCCGAATTTGCGCGCCGCCGCATCGAGCACGCGCAGCCCCTCGGGCATGACTTCCTTGCCGATGCCGTCGCCGGCGATGACTGCGATTCTGTGGGTGCTCATGAAGTGGCTCCTGGGTGTTCGGGGGAAACGAAAAAATTCAGCGCCTCGGCCAGCAAGGCGTCGGGCGCTTCTTCGGGGATGTAGTGGCCGCAGGGCAGCGCGCGGCCCGACACGTCGTCGGCACGCTCGCGCCACAGCGAGAGCACATCGAACGCGCGCCCCACCGCCCCGTGCTCGCCCCACAGCACGCGCAGCGGCTGGGCGAGGCGGCGGCCGGCGGCGATGTCGGCGCGATCGTGCACGAGGTCGATGGTGGCGGAGGCGCGGTAGTCCTCGCAGATGGATTCGGCGGTGCCCGGGATGGCGATGCAGCGTTCGTACTCGGCCAGCACCTCGGGCGCGAACGGCGCGAGCCCCGCGTGCCGCCCGCCCATCACGCTGCGCACGTAGCGCACCGGGTCGGAGGCGATCAGCGCCTCGGGCAACGGCGGCGGCTGGATCAGGAAGAACCAGTGCCAATAAGCTTTGGCAAAAGCTTCGGAGGTGCCTTCGTACATGGCCAGCGTCGGCGCGATATCGAGCAGCAGCATGCGCTCGACCGCGCCGGGATGGTCGGCCGCGAGCCGGTGCGCCACACGCGCGCCGCGGTCGTGCGCGAGCACGGCGAAGCGCTCGAAGCCATGGTGGCGCATGGCGGCCAGCGCGTCGTGCGCCATCTCCCGCTTGCTGTAGACCGCGTGTTCGGCGTCGGCCGCCGGACGGCCCGAGTCGCCGTAGCCGCGCAGGTCCACGGCGATCACCGTGAAGCGCTCGGCCAGCGCGGGCGCCACGCGGTGCCAGATCGCATGCGTCTGCGGATGGCCGTGCAACAGCAGCAAGGGTGCGCCCTGCCCGCCGATGCGACCGTGGATGCGCACGCCATCGCGAGCGATGTCGAAGCGGGGGAAGTCGAGGAAGGAAGCCGTCACGCCGCGATTGTGCGTTGCACCCCGGCGGCCATCAAGCAACAATCAGCCAATTCATACTTTCTACTTTGGCATGAATCCCCACGCGATGGAACGCGGCGATCTCGAACTGGTTCTGGCCATCCGCGACCAGGGCAGCCTGGCCGGCGCGGCCGCCACGCTCGACGTGGTGCCCTCGGTCATCACCAAGCGGCTCGGCGCGCTGGAGGCCCGGCTCGGACAGCGGCTGTTCGACCGCACGACGCGGCGGCTCAGCGCCACGGCCGAGGGCGAGGCCGTGTGCCTGCATGCGCGCACGCTGCTCGAAGGCTTCGCGGCGCTCGAAAGCGAACTCGGCGAGCGGCAGAACGCGCTGATCGGCACGGTCCGCCTCGCCGCCACCTTCGGCTTCGGCCGGCGCTGGCTCGGCCCGGCACTCGCCGACTTCCAGGCGCAGCACCCCGGCCTGCAGGTCGAGCTGCTGCTGACCGAGCAACTGCCCGACCTCGGCGCCGAAGGCTACGACGGTGCGGTCTGGCTGTGGGCGGTGCAGCAGCACCGCGCCGCCGACTGGACCACGCGCCGCATCGCGCGCAACCAGCGCGTGCTGGCCGCCTCGCCCGACTACCTGGCCCGCCGCGGCACGCCGGCCACGGTGGAAGCGCTGGCCACGCACGACTGCCTGATCGCGCGCGAGAACGGCGACGCCGCGCAGTCGCGCCAGTTCGCACTCTGGACGCTGCGCCACGCGCGCGACGGCAGCACGGCGCGCGTGCGGGTACAGGGTCCGCTCACGAGCAATTCAGGAGAAATGGTGCGCGACTGGTGCCTAGCCGGCCACGGCGTCATGCTGCGCAGCCTCTGGGACATCGCGCCGCAGCTGGCGAGCGGCGAACTCGTGCGCGTGCTGCCGTCGTACGGCATGCCCGACGCCGACATCCACTGGGTCGCGCCGTGGCGGCCGAAGACGCCGCGCCGCGTGCGCCTGCTGGTCGATCACCTCGTCGAGCAGTTCCGTTCGGAGCCCTGGAAGCCGGCCAAGCCGGGCGGGCGCTGAAAAAAAGAAAGCGCCGTCAGCGCTCCGCGCGCACCACGAGGCTCACGCCGACGGCCGTCAGCCCGATACCCAGTACCGTGGTCCAGGTGATCGGTTCGGCGAACAGCAGCCAGGCCATCAGCGCCGTGCACGGCGGCACGAGGTACAGCAGGCTGGTGACGGCGGTGGCCGTGCCGCGCTGGATCAACATATAGAGCAGCGAGCTGCCGCCCAGCGACAGCGCCAGCACCGACCACGCCATGGCGCCGATCGAATGCGTGTTCCATTCGATGGCCTGCGCCTCGAGCGCGGCGAAAGGCAGGGTCACGAGCAGCGCGGCGGCCATCTGCACCGCGCTGGCGCTGCGCACGTCGCAAGGCGCCACGAAGCGCTTCTGGTACAGCGTGCCCGCCGTGATCGACAGCAGCGCCATCACGGCCAGCCCCATCGTCAGGGCGTTGACCTCGGTGCCCTGCCCCAGCTTGCGCGACACCACCAAGACCAGCCCCGCGAAGCCCAGGGCCAGCCCAGTCCACTGCCGTCCCGAAATGCGCCCACCGTTGAAAGAAAGCCAGACCGCCGTGAGCACCGGCTGGATGCCGACCAGCAGCGCCACCAGCCCCGCACCCATGCCCGCATGCACCGCCGCCCAGACGCCACCGAGGTAGCCGGCCTGCATCAGTACGCCCGTGACCGCCAGGTGCCCCCATTGCGCGCGCTTCGCCGGCCACGCCACCCGCGCGAGCATGACCCACACGCCGAAGCAGGCGAGCGACAGCGCATAGCGCACGGCGAGGAACTTGAGGGGTGGCGCATAGGGCATGCCATAGCGCGCAACGATGAAACCCGTGCTCCAGATCAGCACGAAGACCGCCGGCATCGCCCGCAGCCAGCCTGCGTTGCGGACCGAGACGGCCGCGGTCATTTGGAGTGGGCCCGGATCTCGGGAATGGCCTTTTGCAGGTAATAGACCATCGACCAGACAGTGAGCACCGCCGAGATCCAGATCAGCCACTGGCCCCAGAGGCCGGTGTCGATCACCTTGAAAAGATGCCCGTCATAGAGCAGGAAGGGAATCGCGACCATCTGCACGGTCGTCTTGACCTTGCCGATCATGTGGACCGCCACGCTCTTGCCGGCACCGATGCGCGCCATCCATTCGCGCAGCGCCGAGATGGCGATCTCGCGGCCGATGATGATGAGCGCCACGAACACGTCGGCACGCTGCAGGTGCACCAGCACCAGCAGCGCGGCGCAGACGAGAAACTTGTCGGCCACCGGATCGAGGAAGGCGCCGAAGGAAGAGGTCTGGTTGAGCTTGCGCGCCAGGTAGCCGTCGAGCCAGTCGGTGGCGGCGAACACGATGAACATGACCGTGGCGATCAGGTTGCGCGTCGGTTCGCTGATCGGCAGGTAGAAAACGCCGACGATCAACGGAATCGCGACGATGCGCGTCCAGGTCATGATGGTCGGTAGGGTCCAGAACATGCGGGCGATTGTGTCATGCACGCGTGAAGCGCCGGAAGGACGGGGGCAATCCCGGCTTCAACGCAGCGCGCGATAGATTTCCTCGGCCAGTTCGGTGGCGATGCCCTCGACCGAGGCGAGGTCTTCCACGCTCGCCGCCGCCACGCCGCGGATGCCACCGAAACGCTGCAGCAGACGCGCCCGGCGCTTCGGGCCGATGCCCGGGATGTCTTCGAGCTGGCTGCCGCCCACACGCACCTTGGCGCGCTTGGCCCGCATGCCGGTGATGGCGAAGCGGTGCGCCTCGTCGCGGATCTGGGCCACCAGCATCAGGGCCGCCGAATCCTTGCCGAGGTAGACCTTCTCGCGGCCGTCGGCGAACACCAGTTCTTCGAGCCCGACCTTGCGGCCCTCGCCCTTCTCGACGCCGACGATCAGCGACAGCGGCAGGCCCAGTTCGCTGAACACCTCGCGCGCCATCGACACCTGGCCCTTGCCGCCATCGACCAGCACCAGGTCGGGCATGCGCGCGGCCGGCGTCCTGGGCGGCGGCGCCTCGACGCCCTCGGTCCCTTCGCTTTCCGCGTCGCCCGGGGCCAGGGCCTCGGTCTCTGCCGCCATCGCCTCGGCCAGCTTGCCGTAGCGGCGGTGCAGCACCTGGCGCATGGCGGCGTAGTCGTCGCCGGGCGTGATGCCGTCGATGTTGTAGCGGCGGTACTCGCGGTTCTGCATCGTGTGGTGCGCGAACACCACGCACGAGGCCTGCGTGGCCTCGCCCGCCGTGTGCGAGATGTCGAAGCATTCGACGCGGAAGTTGTCCAGGTCGTCCGACGCCAGCTCGAGCGCGTCGGCCAGCGCACGGGTGCGCGCCTGCTGCGAGCCCTCTTCGGCCAGCAGCCGGGCCAGCTGCAGGCCCGCATTCGTCTCGGCCATCTCGAGCCAGTGACGGCGCTGTTCGTGCGGCTGGAACACGGCCGTCACGCGCGCGCCGGCCTGCTGAGAAATGGCCTCGATGAGCGCCCGGCTCACCTGCCGGCCCAGCACCAGCGTGGCGGGCACCGGCACGTCGATGTAGTGCTGGGCGATGAAGGCTTCGAGCACCTGCACCTCGATCGGGTCGGCGACCACCGGGTCGGCGCCCTCTTCGGCGTCGAGCTCGCCGTGGTGGATCTGTGCCGCGTCGTCCACGTGCACCGGAAAGTACGCGCGGTCGCCCAGGTGGCGCCCGCCGCGCACCATCGCGAGGTTGACGCAGGCCTTGCCGCCCTGCACCTTGACCGCGAGGATGTCGACGTCCTTGTCGGACACCACCTCGATCGACTGCTGGTGCAGCACGCGCGAGATCGCCGACATCTGGTTGCGCAGCTCGGCCGCCTGCTCGAACTCGAGCTTCTCGGCGTGCGCCGTCATGCGCTGTTCGAGTGTGGAGAGCACGCCCTGCGTGTCGCCGAGCAGGAAGGCCTCGGCGCTGGCCACGTCCTGCGCGTAGGCCTCGGGCGAAATGAGGCCCACGCAGGGGCCGCTGCAGCGCTTGATCTGGTACAGCAGGCAGGGCCGCGTGCGGTTGGCGTAGACCGTGTCCTCGCAGGTGCGCAGGCGGAACACCTTCTGCAGCAGCTGGATCGATTCCTTCACCGCCCAGGCGCTCGGGTACGGCCCGAAGTAGCGGTGCTTCTTGTCGACCGCGCCGCGGTAGTAGGCCAGCCGCGGAAACCCGTGCGAGGCGATCTTCAGGTAGGGGTAGCTCTTGTCGTCGCGAAACAGGATGTTGTAGCGCGGCTTGAGCGTCTTGATCAGGTTGTTCTCGAGCAGCAGCGCCTCGGCCTCGGAGCGCACCACGGTGGTCTCCATGCGCACGATCTTCGAGATCATGTGGCCGATGCGGGTGCCCCCGTGGCTCTTCTGGAAGTAGTTGGCGACCCGCTTCTTCAGGTTGCGCGCCTTGCCCACATACAGCACGGCGCCGGCCGCGTCGAAATAGCGGTAGACACCCGGCAACTGCGGCAGGGCCGCGACTTCGCTGAGCAATTGATCGGAATGCACGTCGGACATGGCGGCTATTGTGGCGCGCGGCGCGGGCCCTTGCGGCGTCGCCGGCACGAACGCGACACGCACGGGAATGAAATGTGCTCATCATGGACGCGGGCGCGAGGAGCGCCCGTTGTCCTTCGAATAACACCACTCGGGAAGCACTCTCCATGAACAAGAATTCCACGCGCGCGTGGCGGGCCCTGACGCCCCTCGCGCTCTCCCTGGCCGTGGCCGGCTGCGGTGGCAACAGCAACAACAACGCGCAGAACAACGCCGCACTGGTCGCGGCCATCGCCGCGATCAACGCGGCCAACCAGCCCACGCCCACGGCCCCGCCCGCCGCCGACAACGGCTGCCAGATCCCGAGCAGCGGCACCTCCGTGGTCGTCGGCTCGGGCGACCCGGGCGATCCGGCCGCGCCGGAGCCGGCGTCGGGCTACGTGCCCGGCCACAAGCTGGTGTACGCCAAGAACTACATGGTGGTCGCGAACCACCCGCTGGCCACGCGCGCCGGCTGCGACGTGCTGAAAGCCGGCGGCAGCGCGGTCGATGCGGCGGTGGCGGTGCAGGCCGTGCTCGGCCTGGTCGAGCCGCAATCAAGTGGGCTGGGCGGCGGCGCCTTCATGCTCCATTACGACGCGGCGACGAAGAAGGTGCAGGCCTACGACGGCCGCGAGACGGCGCCCGCAGCGGCCACCGAGAACTACCTGCGCTGGATCGACGACACGAACGACCAGACCGCACCCAAGCCCGGCGGCGCCCGAGCCAGCGGCCGCTCCATCGGCACGCCCGGCGCCGTGCGCATGCTCGACATCGCTTATCAAGACCACGGCAAGCTGCCCTGGAAAGACCTGTTCGGCTATGGCATCACGCTGGCGTCCGACGGCTTCCTGATCGGCGGCCGCATGGCGACCGCCATCGCAGGTTCCACATCGAGCCTGAAGCGCGACGCCGACGCCACGGCCTATTTCTTCAACGCCGACGGCACGCCCAAGGCGCTGGGCACGAGGCTCACGAACCCGGCCTACGCCAAGACGTTGAACGCCATCGCCACACAGGGCGCCAACGCCTTCTACACGGGCGACATCGCCAAGGGCATCGTCGACAAGATCGGCGTCACCACGGCGGCCAGCGACGGCTCGGCCATCACGCCCGGCAAGACCACGCTGGCCGACCTGGCCAACTACAAGGCCAAGCGCCGCGACCCGGTCTGCAGCACCTACCGCGAGTACTACATCTGCAGCATGTCGCCGCCGTCCTCGGGCGGCATCGCGGTGGTGGCGACGCTCGGCATCCTCGAGAACTTCACGCTGAGTGACCACAAGCCGACCGCCATCGACCTCGAAGGCGGCAAGCCGAGCGTGATGGGCGTGCACCTGGTGAGCGAAGCCGAGCGGCTGGCGTATGCCGACCGCGACAAGTACGTCGCCGACACCGACTTCGTGCCGCTGCCCGGCGGCAGCCCCGCCATGCTGATCGACAAGTCCTACCTGCAGGGCCGCGCCAGCCTCATCAGCCTGACGAAGAGCATGAATCTCGCCAAGGCTGGCGACCGGGGCGATGTGCCGCTGGGCATCGACAAGACCGAAGAGCATGGCACCACGCACTTCACCGTCGTCGACAAGCAAGGCAACGTGGTCGTGATGACCACGACGGTGGAAGGCAGCATGGGCTCGTTCCACATGACGCAGGGCTTCCTGCTGAACAACCAGCTGACCGACTTCGCACTCAACCCGATCGACACCTCGGTGACCCCGAACGTGAAGTTCGCCAACCGCGTCGCCCCCGGCAAGCGCCCGCGCAGCACGATGGCGCCGACGCTGGTGTTCAAGAAGAACGCCGACGGCAGCATGGGCGAATTCGTGATGGGCACCGGCTCGCCAGGCGGCGGCACGATCATCCAGTACGTGGTGAAGACGCTGGTTGGCGCGCTCGACTGGGGACTCGATGCGCAACAAGCCACGTCACTGGTCGACTTCGGTGCCACCAACACCCCACCACCGACGCCCCCCGGCGCCACCTACAGCCTCACCAACGTGGGCGGCGAGCACCCGGCCATCGACGCCTCCAACTCGGGCAACAACGATCCGCTGATTGCCGGCCTGCGCGCGCTCGGCCACACGGTGAACCTCGGGGCGCAGTCCAGCGGCGTGAGCACCATCATCCGCACGAACGTCGGCGGCAAGCCCGCGCTGACCGGCGGCGCCGACCCACGCCGCGAAGGCATCGTGCTGGGCGACACCTTCACGCCCTGAACGGCCAAGGGCCGGCGCAGCCTTCACCGCGCCGGCCCTTTGGCCTGATCACTTATCTATCTATTTACTTCGCGACTTCCGACACCAGCCGGTACAGGAACTCGCGCCCGTCGTACAGGCGCTGGATCTCGATGCGCTCGTCCAGCCCGTGTGCGCGCGCATCGGCCGGCTCGAGGAACATGCCGGTCACGCCGTACATCGGGATGCCGGCGTTGCGCAGGAAGCGGCTGTCGGTGGCGCCGGTGCTCATGGCGGGCACCACGGGCACGCCGGGCCACATCTGCTGCGTGAGCGTCTCGACCGTCTTCACGAGGTCGCCGTTGAGCGGCGAGGCCGGGCTGCGCAGCGGCTTGCCCATGTTGCGCACCACGATCTTGTCGTTGCCGACGGCCTGGGTCAGCAGGCGCTCGACCTCCTCGGGATCGTCGTGCGGCAGGATGCGGCAGTTGACCGTGGCCTTGGCCGATTGCGGCAGCGCGTTCTCGGCATGGCCGGCCTGCACCATCGTCGCCACGCAGGTGGTGCGCAGCTGCGCGTTGTAGGCCGGGTTGGCCGTCATGCGCTCGAGCACGCCGGCGTCGGGGTTGCCGCTGCCGATGGCGCGCATGTCGTCGGCCAGCTGGCCGGTGGCAAACGGGGCGCTGCGCGCGAAGTAGGTCTTGGTGACGTCCGCGAGCTTGATCGGGAAGGCGTAGTTGCCCAGGCGCTCCAGGCCGGCCGAGAGCGCGTAGATCGGGTTGGTCTTGGTCGGCACCGAGCTGTGGCCGCCCACGTCGCGCGCCTCGAGCATGTAGGTGGTGTACATCTTCTCGGCCACCTGCATGCGGTGCAGGTTCGGCTTGCCGCCGCGCAGCTCGCCGCCGCCGCCTTCGTTGATGCCGAACTCGGCCTGCAGCAGCTCGGGCTTGTTGTTGATGAGCCAGAAGGCGCCGTTGCTCAGCGCGTCGCCGCGTTCCTCGTCGGCGGTGAGCGCCAGGATGATGTCGCGCTTGGGCTTGAAGCCTTCCTGCTTGAGCTGCCCGAGCACAGAGACCAGCGCCGCGGCCATGGCCTTGTCGTCGATGGCGCCGCGCGCCGTGAAGTAGCCGCCGGTTTCCTGCAGCTTGAAGGGGTCGGTCTTCCAGTCTTCGCGGCGGGCCTCGACCACGTCGATGTGGGCCAGCAGCAGCAACGGCTTCTTGCTGCCGTCGCCCTTGAAACGCAGCACCAGGTTCCCCTTCTTCGGGAAGGGCTCGAAGATCTGGATGTCGCCGGGCGCGAAGCCCGCGTCGACCAGCCGTTTTTCCATGGCCCGCGCCGCGACCGTGTTGTCGCCCACCGAGTGGGTGGTGTTGATCTCGATCAGTTCCTTGTAGATCTCGCGAAAGCGCTGCTGCTGCGCGGTGAGCGGCGCGGTCTGGGCCTGGGCGCCGGCGATGCCGGCCAGAGCCAGCGAGAGCGCGAGCACGCCGCGTTTGGCGCTGCGCAAGGGCGAAGAAGAAAACGACGAACGGCGACGGGTCTGCATCCTCATGGTCTGGCTCTCTCCGATGGTTGTTGTGGCGAGGGCAGCATAGCAAGCGGGCCGCGTTTTCGCCCGCGCCTGAGCGACCGCGAAGACAGGCACACTCGCGGCCATGGGCACGCGCATGCAATGGGACATCTTCTGCAAGGTCATCGACAACCACGGCGACCTGGGCGTCTGCTGGCGCCTGGCCTGCCAGCTGGCGGCGGCGGGCGAGCGCGCGCGGCTGTGGGTCGATGACCCGACGGCGCTGAACTGGATGGCGCCGGCCGCCTGCGACGGCGTGCAGGTGATCGACTGGTCCGACGCCGAAGCCGTGCGCCGCGCCGTCGCCGACCCGGCGCCCGAGGTGCTGGTCGAGGCTTTCGGTTGCGACCCGGAGCCGGAACTCATCGCGCGTTTCGCGCAGGCCCCGAGCCATGCGCAGGCCTGGATCAACCTCGAGTACCTGTCGGCCGAACCCTATGTCGAGAAACTGCACCGGCTGCCCTCGCCCGTGTTCAAGGGCCCGGGCGCCGGGCTGACGAAACGTTTCTTCTACCCCGGCTTCACGCCCGCGACCGGCGGCCTGCTGCGCGAGCCCGACCTGATGGCGCGGCAGGCGCGCTTCGACCGCGCCCGCTGGCTGCAGGCGCAGCAGATTCCCTGGCAGGAAGGCGAGCGCCTGGTGTCGCTCTTCTGTTATGAGCCGCCCGCGCTGGCCGCCCTGCTCGCCCGGCTGGCCGCCGACCCGGTGCCCACGCGGCTGCTGGTCACCGCAGGCCGGGCCGCGCATGCGGTGCGAGCGTGCATGTCAGATCGCCCGTTGGACGTTCAAAGTTCGCTATCAATTTCATACCTCCCCTACCTCAGCCAGGCGGATTTCGACCACCTGCTGTGGGCCTGCGACCTCAACTTCGTGCGCGGCGAAGACTCGCTGGTGCGCGCCCTCTGGGCCGGCGCGCCGCTGGTCTGGCAGATCTACCCGCAGGACGACGACGCGCACCACGTCAAGCTCAACGCCTGGCTCGACTGGCTCGGCGCCCCCCCGGAGCTGCGGCTTTTTCACCACGCCTGGAACGGCTTCGGCGACGCCCCCCTGCCCGCGCCCGGCCCGCTGGACGCCTGGCGCGACACCGCCCGTGCGGCGCGCGACAGGCTGCTCGCGCAGGACGATCTGCTGGCCCAGTTGCGGCAGCTGGTCGCCGGAAAAAGCTAAAATAGCGGGCTTTGCGGAATTCAGCCCTGGCCGCCACGGTCGGGGACGCCTTTCGCCAAACCTGCCGCGGGACATGTACGGCGGGGCCAGATACGACGGCATGCAGCGCCGAGGGCCCCGCGCACCGAGCGGCCAACATCCAGAGAACCTGATATGAAAATCGCTCAAGAAATCCGCGCCGGCAACGTCATCATGCACGGCAAGGACCCGATGGTCGTCCTCAAGACCGAATACAGCCGCGGCGGCCGCAACAGCGCCACCGTGCGCATGAAGATGAAGAGCCTGATCGCCAACTTCAACACCGAAGTGGTCTTCAAGGCCGACGACAAGATCGACCAGATCGTGCTGGACAAGAAGGAGTGCACCTACTCCTACTTCGCCGACCCGATGTACGTCTGCATGGACGCCGAGTACAACCAGTACGAAGTCGAAGCCGAGAACATGGGCGACGCCCTGAACTACCTCGAAGACGGCATGGCCGTCGAAGTGGTGTTCTACGACGGCAAGGCCATCTCGGTCGAACTGCCGACCAGCGTCGAGCGCGAAATCACCTGGACCGAGCCGGCCGTCAAGGGCGACACCTCGGGCAAGGTCATGAAGCCCGCCAAGATCGCCACCGGCTTCGAAGTCGGCGTGCCGCTGTTCGTGTCGCAAGGCGACAAGATCGAAATCGACACCCGCACCGGCGAATACCGCAAGCGCGTCTGAGCGCGTCTGCACCCGGCTGACCACCACCACGACGAAGGCTCCGCAAGGAGCCTTTTTCGTTGGCGGGCACGCGGGTTGCATCGGCGCACAATGCCAAGCCAATTCCGTTCGACGACCGTTTCATGAACAACACGCACAACATTCACGACAAGCGCCTGGCCGATGCCTGGGCCACGCTGCAGTCCCATTCCGACCGAGGCCTGCCCCTCGATCCCGATCCCTCGCGCCTGGCCTTCGCCGACCCCGAGTTCCTGTTGCGCCGCGAAACGCGCGGCATCCGCATGCAGCTCGAGCTGATGAAGCCCGACCTCGAGCAGCGCGCCCACGGCATCGAGAACACGGTGGTGGTCTTCGGCAGCGCGCGTTTCCGCAGCGAAGACGAGGCCGCCGCGCTGGTCGCGCAGGCCGAGGCGGCCGGCGACACGGCCCTGGCCGAGCGCTGGCGCCGGCTCTCGCGCAATTCGCACTACTACGAGAAGGCGCGCACCTTCGGCAAGCTGGTCGCGCAGTACAGCGAGAAGAAGGAACCGCAGGACAAGCTCTTCGTATGCACCGGCGGCGGCCCCGGCATCATGCAGGCGGCCAACCGCGGCGCGCATGAAGCCGGCGGCCTCTCGGTCGGCCTGGCGATCGCGCTGCCGATGGAAGAAGAAGCCAACCCCTACGTCACGCCGGCACTGAGCTTCAAGTTCCACTACTTCGCGATCCGCAAGATGCATTTCATGATGCGTGCGAAGGCGCTGGTGGCGTTCCCGGGCGGCTTCGGCACGCTCGACGAGCTGTTCGAGGTGATCACGCTGGTCCAGACCAAGAAGTCGAAGCCGGTGCCGATCGTGCTCTTCGGCTCGGACTACTGGAAGAAGCTGATCGACTTCGACTTCCTGGTCGACGAAGGCGTGATCTCGCCCGGCGACGTGAAGCTCTTCGAATACGTCGACGCGCCGGAAGACGCGTGGGACGCCATCAAGCGCTTCTACAAACTCTGACCGCCCCGCTCAGGCGTCGTCGCTGTCGTCGGGCCGCAGGGCCTGCTCGAAGAAGCGCGTGAGCGCGCGGGCGCGGCGACGGCGGTCGGCCACGGGGTTCGCGTGCGGCCCCATGGCCACGGCATCATCGGCCACGCCGTGCAGCGCGTTGAAGAGGATCACGGCCGTCAGCGTCGCGTCCTCGACCTCCCACACACCCGCGGCGTCGCCCTGCTTCAGCAGGGTGACCAGCTGCGTGATGACGACGTTGTCGTTGCGCATGCGCCGGTCCTCGGGCCGGTACTCGTGGAACACCACGTCGTGCAGCGCGACGTTGTCCAGGTAGGTCTCCAGCCCCGCTTCCACCCAGGCCTTGAGCCGCGCGCGGTACTTGCCCGACGCGTGGCGGTCCATCGCCTCCTGCAGGCGCGCGCAGAAGGTGTCGACGAAGCGCTGCTGCAGCGCGCCGAGCAGCGCCTCCTTCGACGGAAAGTACAGATAGAAGGTGCCCTTGGCCACCTGCGCGCCGGCGGCGATGTCGTCGATGCTGGTGGCGAGGATGCCCTTGGCGATGAACAGCTGCTCGGCGGCGTCCATCAGTGCGACGGCGCGGGTCTGCGGCGCCTTGGTGCGGCGGCGCGCGGCGGTGGCGGGGGCGTCGTCGGGGCTGCTGCTTGTCATGGTCAAGAACCAGCCATGGCACCGGCGCGTGCCGTGTCGATGGCGGCGTGCACGGCCGCGGCATCGAGACACAGGCCGCGCGGGGCCAGCACGCGCTCGCGCAGCCAGGCCAGGGCCTCGTCGGTGCGGGCGAAGGTGCTCGCGGGAATGCCGAAGAGTTTTTCGACGTTCATCTTGCTGATCTTCTCGAACTGGTCGGCGGGCACCACGCTCGCCATGCCCATCATATGGCGGCGGATGTCGGCGCCGCGCGCCTGCAGCCACTGCCTGGCACTCTGGGCGCTGCCCTCGGGATGCACCAGCGCATCGGCGTCCGCGAACACGCGCAGCGAGACAAAGGGCTCGCCGCGGTCGAGCCAGCGGTTCCAGTCCTCGGTGAAGGCCTGCAGGCTTTCCAGCGTCTGCAGGCCTGCGGACACGCTGATGACCAGCGGCCATTGACTGAGTTCGTGACGGATCATGAAAGACTCCTTGTAGACAACCGGAAGGCGCCGGGCACTGCGGCGCAGGAAGGGAATGCGGACGGCGGGCATGGCGAACGGCTCAGGCACGCGTGGGGGCGGCGAGCGCGGCGGCACGCGGCCTGACACGCAGCAGCAGCCCCGCCGCCACCAGGCCGGCCACGCCGGCACAGGCCATCGCGGCATGGAAGCCGCCCGCGAGCGCATCGCTCAGGAGCCGCTGCGCCATGCCGGGGTCGAGCGCGGCCAGCGCGCCGAGGTCGTGGCGGGACACCGCCGCCACGGCCGCCTGCGGTGCATCGGGCACGCCGGCACGCGCGAGCGAATCGGCCATCAGCGCGGTGGCGCGCGTGCGCATCAGCGTGCCGAGCAGCGCGATGCCGATCAGCATGCCGCCCTGGCGCAGCGCGTTCATGGTGGCCGAGGCCATGCCCGAGCGCTGCGCGGGCACCGAGGCCATCACCGCCGTGCTCGTGGCCGGCACGGCCAGGCCCGCGCCCGCACCCAGCGCCACGAAGAGCAGCGCCAGCGGCAGGTACGGCGTGTCGGCCGAGAACAGCGTCAGCAGCAGCATCGCCACGCCGATCAGTCCGTAGCCCGCGACCATCAGCGTGTGCACCTCGAAGCGGCGCGCCAGCCGGCCGAACTGCGAGGCCACGAGGCCCGTCGCCACGAACTGCGGCACCAGCCGCCAACCCGTCTCGCTGGCCGACCAGCCCTGCACCTGCTGCAGGAACAGCGAGAAGAAGAACAGGCTGGCGTAGGTCGAGAAGCCCAGCACGAACGAGGCGAAGTTGGTGACCGAAAAGCGCGCGTCGCGGAACAGCGCGAGCGGCAGGAGCGGCCGTTCCACGCGCGCCTCCACGGCCAGGAACAGCGCCAGTCCGACACCCGCCGCGACGAGCGCGACCACCGCGTGGCGCGAGCCCCAGCCGTGCTCGCCCGCGGCAATGAGCCCGTAGGTCAACGCGCCCAGCCAGAGCACGCTGAGCACCTGCCCCGCCGGGTCGAGCGCCGCATGCTCGGGGTGCGAGGACTCGCGCAGGCCCCACATGCCCAGCGCCACGGTCAGCACGCCGATCGGCAGGTTGATGAGGAAGATGCTCTGCCAGCCCGCGTGGTCCACCAGCAGGCCGCCGAGCATCGGCCCGAGGATCAGCGACAGCGCCGTGAACGACGACCAGCCGCCGATCACCCGCGCGCGGCTGGCCGGCTCGGGGAAGGCGTGCGCCAGCAGCGACAGCGCGCCCGGAATCATCAGCGCCCCCGCCACGCCCTGCACCGCGCGGCCCGCCAGCAGCATCGGCAGCCCCGACGCCATCGCGCACATCGCCGAGCCCACGGTGAAGACCACCACGCCGGCCAGCCAGGCGCGCTTGCGGCCGTAGCGGTCGCCGATCGGGCCGGCCGACAGCATGAAGGCCGACAGGCACAGCGCATAGATGTCGATCACCCACTGCAGCCCGGCCAGGTCGGTCGCGAGCGCGCGCTGCAGCGTGGGCAGCGCGACGTTGACGATGCTCACGTCGAGCGTGGCGATGAAGCTGCCGAGGTAGACCGCCGCCACCAGGGCCAGGCGGCGGCGCGGGTCGGCAGCCGCCGACGGGGAATGGGAGCCCATGGACGCCTTCGGGTCAGGAAGAAAGAAGGCGTCGATACTGACTTCGAGTCAGTATTCTGTCAATCAAATGAGAATTACTGTTATTTGCAACGTGGGATTCAAACCGCCGTCACAGCTTCAATCCCCAGGTCGCCTTGGCGCCCAGCGCCAGCACGCCGCCCACCACCCAGAACACGCCGGCAATGCCGATCAGCGCGCCGAGCGAGCCGAACAGCATCGGCATCGCGACGCTCGATGCGTTGATGGTCATCAGCCGCAGCCCCAACGCCTCGCCGTGCCGGGCATGCGGCGTGATCTGGTGCAGCATGCTCATCACCATCGGCTGCACTGCGCCGAGCGCGAAGCCCAGCACCACGGAGCAGATGCCCATGGTCCACGGTGAATTCAGCAGCGGGTAGATGGCGAACACGGCCGCAGTGACGACGGTCGAGCTCAGGATCACGCTGCGCTCCGACGCACGCGACGCGATCAGCGGCAACACGATGCGGATGACTGCCGCGGCGATCGCGAAGGCGCCGAGGATGGAGCCGATCACCGAGGCGCTGATACCCCGGTCGTGGCCCAGCACCGGCAGCACGAAGGCGTGCACGTCCCAGCTCGACGACTGCAGCCAGTTCACGAACAGCAGGCGGCGGAACATCGGCTCGCGCAGCAGGTCCCAGGCCCGCGTGGGCGCGGCGCCCGGCACCGGCGCCACCCGCGGCGGCTCGTGCGCGCCGCGCGCCAGCAGCCAGCACAGCAGCGGCAGGAAGGCCATCACGGCGAAGCAGATGCGAAAGGCCAGCAGGTCTGCCGGCGCGCGGCCGGCGTGGTCGATCAGCATCCCGGCAAGGAAGGGCCCGACGAAGTTCGCCGCCGCCGGCGCGATGGCCAGCCAGCTGAACACGCGCTTGAGCTGCGTCGGGTCGGTGGCCGAGCGGCCCACGTGCCGCTGCAGCGCGATGACGGTCGCGCCGGTGGCGCCGCCGGTCAGCAGCGCGGCGATGCACATGACCGGAAACACCGGAAAAATCAGCGCCAGCCCTGCCCCGCCCGAGGCCGCGATCACCGACAGCCACAGCGGCCGCTTGAGCCCGTGCCGGTCGGCGAAGCGCCCGGCCGGCAACGCCAGAAACACCTGGGTCAGCGCGAACAGCGCGATCAGCAGGCCGACGGCCGCTGCGCTGTAGCCTTGCTGCAGCGCCAGCAGCGGTGTGGCGAGTCGCATGCCCGCCATCGTGGCGTGCAAACAGACCTGCGCCACGATGACGCGCAGCAGTTCAGAACCTTTCACGGGGTGTCGTCGCCCTCGCTGTCAGTGTCGGCCGTGGGCGGCAGCAGCGCCTGCGACTGCGCTTCGGGCAAGGCCTCGACCTTGCGCAGCGCCAGGCGCATCTGCTTGGCGCGCGTGTCGGCCTTGTCGATGGTGTCGGAGGCCTTGGCTACCTGCTCCTTGATGCGCGCCACCCATTCGCCATAGCGCTCGAACTCGGTCTTGACCGCGCCCAGCACCTTCCAGACCTCGGAGGCCTGGCGCTCCAGCGCCAGCGTGCGAAAGCCCATGTGCAGGCTGTTGAGCATGGCGAGCAAGGTGGTCGGGCCGGCCAGCGTCACACGGTGCTGGCGCTGGATCGCGTCCATCAGACCGGGGCGGCGCAGCACCTCGGCGTAGAGGCTTTCGACCGGCAGGAACAGGATCGCGAAGTCGGTGGTGTGCGGCGCCGCGAGGTAGTTCTCGGCGATCGATTTGGCCTCGACGCGGATGCGCGTCTCGAGCGCCTTGGCCGCGGCCTCGGCGCCGGCCGCATCGGCGCGCTCGTGGGCGTCGATGAGGCGCTCGTAGTCATCGCGCGGGAACTTGGCGTCGATCGGAAGCCACACCGGTGCGCCGTCGTCGCCGCGCCCCGGGAAGCGGATCGCAAAGTCGACGCGCTGGCCGCTGCGCGGCTTGGTCTCGACCTGGCGCGCGTACTGCTCGGGCGTGAGCACCTGCTCGAGCAGCGCCTCGAGCTGCACCTCGCCGAACACGCCGCGCGTCTTCACGTTGGTCAGCACGCGCTGCAGGCTGCCCACGCCGACGGCCAGCGTCTGCATCTCGCCCAGGCCCTTGTGCACCTGCTCGAGCCGGTCGGCCACCTGCTTGAAGCTTTCGCCCAGGCGCGCCTCGAGCGTGCTCTGCAGCTTCTCGTCGACGGTCTTGCGCATCTCGTCGAGCTTGGCGGCATTGCTCTGTTGCAGCTGGGCCAGCTGGGTTTCCATGGTCGTGCGCACCTCGGAAAGGCGCCGCGCGTTCGATTCGCTCAGCCCCTGCAGCTGGGTGTTCAGCGTGTCGGCCAGGGTCTTCTGCAGCGAGGCGAGCTGCAGCGCGAAGGCGTCGAGCTGCGCGTTCTGCGTGCGCGTGGCCTCGGCGCCCTGCTGCACCAGCGACTGCTGGAAGGTGGCGAAGGCCTGCGCGGTTTCCTGGCGTGCGCCGCGCGAGCTTTCGCCGATCTCGTGGCGCAGCTCGCGCTCGGTGCGTTCGTTGGCGCGGCCCATGGCGGCGAGCACGCCCAGCATTTCGCTGTGATCAGGTGGGGGTGGCCGGCGGGCCAGCAGCCAGATGACCAGCACCAGCTGCACCACGGCGAGTGCGGCCAGTGCGAGAAGAATCAGATCCGTCAGTTCCAAGGTGGGGGGCGTGTCGCTCTCGCTGTCAGGTTACTTCGTGGCCGCCGGCACCGGCGTGACGGGGGTCAAGGGCCCCTTGCCGGAGCCCCAGGCGATGAGGTTGTCGGCCGCCAGGTCGGCCATGGCGCGGCGCGTGGGCACGGTGGCGCTGGCGATGTGCGGCGTGAGCACCACGTTGGGCACGGTGAGCAGGTCGGGGTGGACCTTGGGCTCGCCCTCGAACACGTCGAGGCCGGCGGCGGCGATGCGCTTCTCGCGCAGCGCCACGGCCAGTGCCGCGTCGTCGACGATGCCGCCGCGCGCAATGTTGACCAGCGTGGCGGTCGGCTTCATGAGCGCGATCTCGGCCGCGCCGATGGTGTGGTGCGAGGCCGGCGAGTACGGCACGACCAGCACGACGTGGTCGGCGGTCTTGAGCAGCTCTTCCTTGCCGACGTAGCGGGCCTTGCACTCGGCCTCGAGCGCGGCATCGAGGCGCGAGCGGTTGTGATAGATCACGTTCATGCCGAAGCCGTGCGCGCCGCGCCTGGCAATGCCCTGCCCGATGCGGCCCATGCCGATGATGCCCAGCGTCGAGCCGTGGATGTCGGAGCCGGCGAACATGTCGTAGCTCCACTTTTCCCACTTGCCGGCACGCAGGAAGTGTTCGCTCTCGGTGATGCGGCGCGCGGTGGCCATGAGCAGCGCGAAGCCGAAGTCGGCCGTGGTTTCGGTGAGCACGTCGGGCGCGTTGGTGCCCAGCACGCCGCGTGCGGCCATGGCGTCGACGTCGAAGTTGTTGTAGCCCACGGCCATGTTGGCGCAGATCTTCAGCTCGGGGCAGGCGTCGAGCACCGCGGCGTCGATGCGCTCGCTGCCGGTGGTGAAGGCGCCCTGCTTGCCTTGCAGCTTCGCGATGAGCTGGTCCTTGCTCCAGGTCTCGTCGGCCTGGTTCGACTCGACCTCGAAATGCTGCGCCAGGCGCGCGAGGGTTTCGGGGAACACCGCGCGCGCGACCAGGATCTTGGGCTTGCTGCTGCTCATGGAACGTGTCTCTTTCTTTGAAGGGCTGGAGGGATCAACGGAAGAAGATGAAGGTGCACAGGACGAACAGCGGGACCAGGATCGCGCCCGACCACGCCATGTAGCCGAAGAAGCTGGGCATGCGCACGCCGCGGCTTTCGGCGATGGCCTTGACCATCAGGTTCGGCGCGTTGCCGATGTAGGTGTTGGCGCCCATGAACACGGCGCCGGCCGAGATGGCGGCCAGCGTGCTGGCATAGGTGGTCATGAGCGCCGCCGGGTCGCCGCCTGCCGTGTTGAAGAACACGAGGTAGGTCGGCGCGTTGTCCAGGAACGAGCTCAGGATGCCGGTGGCCCAGAAGTACATGGCCGGGTCGGGCTGGCCGTCGGCGCGCGTCACGGCAGCCACGATGGCGCCGAACGGGCCCTGTGTGCCGGCCTTGAGCATGGCGATCACCGGGATGATCGTCAGGAAGATCCCGGCGAAGAGCTTGGCCACCTCGGCCATCGGGCCCCACTCGAACTGGTTGTCGGCGTGCACCTTGGGCGCCGTGAGCTTGTACGAGACGATGGCGATCAGCGCCAGCCCCACGTCGCGCACCAGGCCCGGCAGGCCAACCTCGGTGCCGAACACGTCGAACACCACGGGCGATTTCCAGAAGCCGCTCAGCAGCACCAGCGCGACGATGCCGCCCAAGAGCCAGAAGTTGGCCGCGCCGTCGAAGCCCAGGCGCGGGGTGTCGGGCGTCGGGTCGACGGGCAGCACGCCGTCCTTGCGGTAGAAGTGGCGGTCGATGGCATAGAACAGCGCCAGCAACACGGCCAGGATGAAGATCGTCTCGGGCAGGATGTGCTGCGCGGTCCAGAAGAAGCCCACGCCCTTGAGGAAGCCGAGGAACAGCGGCGGATCGCCCAGCGGCGTGAGCGAGCCGCCCGCGTTCGACACGATGAAGATGAAGAACACGATCACGTGCACCTTGCGCTGCCGGTTGTCGTTGGCCCGGATCAGCGGCCGGATCAGCAGCATCGAGGCGCCCGTGGTGCCCATGAAGCTCGCGAGCACCGCGCCGATGGCCAGGATCGCCGTGTTGAGCCCGGGTGTGCCGCGCAGGTTGCCGCGGATGTGGATGCCCCCCGCCACGGTGAAGAGCGCCGTGAGCAGGATGATGAACGGGATGTACTCGGCCACCAGCGCATGCACCAGCTGCACGCCCGCCAGCCCTGCGCCGTAGGTTGCGGCAAAGGGCAGCAGGAAGGCCAGCGCCCAGGCGGCGGAAATCTTGCCGTAGTGGTGGTGCCAGAACGCGGGCGTGGCCAGCGGCAGCAGCGCGATGGAAAGCAGGATGCCGGCGAACGGCACGCCCCACAGCGGCGAGAGCGCGGCACCGTCGAAATCGGCGGCGAAGGCCAGGGCGGGAAAGAGCATCGGCAGCGCCGCGGCTGCCGTCAGTCGGATCGTTTTCTTCATGGGGGCTGTACCGTACCAGACAGGTCAGTACAGCCTTCAAACGGGGGGTTGTTCGATCTCGAACACCTGGCGCAGGTAGGCCAGGTATTTCTCGTCCTCGCACATGTTCTTGGACGGCGTGTCCGACAGCTTGGCCACCGGCTGGTCGTTGCACTGGATCATCTTGATGACGATCTGCAGCGGCTCGTAGCCGAGGTCGTTGGTGAGGTTGGTGCCGATGCCGAAGGCCAGCAGGCAGCGCCCGCGGAACTGCTGGTACAGCTCGATGGTGCGCGGCACCGTGAGGCCGTCGCTGAAGATCAGCGTCTTGGTGAGCGGGTCGACCCGGTTCGCGTGGTAGTGCGCCAGCATGCGCTCGCCCCACTGGAACGGGTCGCCGCTGTCGTGGCGCGCGCCGTCGAAGAGCTTGCAGAAGTACAGGTCGAAGTCGCGCAGGAAGGCGCTCATGCCGTACACGTCGGAGAGCGCAATGCCCAGGTCGCCGCGGTACTCGCGGGCCCAGCTCTCGAAGCCGAAGATCTGGCTGTCGCGCAGCCGCGGGCCCAGGGCCTGGCAGGCCTGCAGGTACTCGTGCGCCATGGTGCCCAGCGGAATGAGCCCGAGCTTCATGGCGTACAGCACGTTGCTGGTGCCCGCCAGCTGCGGCAGGTGTTCGCCAGCGGGCGACTTGGCCGGCGGCGAGGCCACGGCGCCGAGCCGCTGGGTCAGGGTGCGCAGCACTTCCTCGTGCCAGTCTTTCGAGAAGCGGCGGCGCGTGCCGTAGTCGGCGATCTTGAGGTCGCCCAGGCCGGCTTCCTGCAGCTGGCTGATCTTGAGGTCGAGGCGGCGGCGGCCTTCCTCGAAGTCGGGGTTCTTCTGCGTGTTGCGAAAGTAGACCTCGTTCACGATGGCCAGCACCGGGATCTCGAACAGGATGGTGTGCAGCCACGGCCCCTTGATGCGGATCTCGAGTTCGCCCGAGGGCTGGGGGATGACGTTGATGTACTTCTCGTTGAGCCGAAACAGGCCCAGGAAGTCGACGAAGTCGCTCTTGATGAAGCGCATCGAGCGCAGGTAGGCGAGTTCGGCGTCGCGAAACTGCAGCGAGCACAGGCTGCGGATCTCGTCGCGGATCTGTCCCGCGAACTGCGCGAGGTTGACGCCCGGGTTGCGGCACTTGAAGCGGTACTCGACCCGCGCCCCCGGAAAGTGGTGCAGGACCACCTGCATCATCGTGAACTTGTAGAGGTCGGTGTCGAGCAGGCTGTGAATGATCATGGTGCGGTGCGCGGTGTCTCGGGTCTCTGTCGTCGGCGTCCGTTCCATTATCACGGCCTGCGTCGGCCTGTGCCTACGAGGGCCGGCCTGCACGTCCTACCGGCAGGGGGAATCACCCACGCGACATTGATTTCACGGCGGCGGCATGTTCCGCCGGGTCATCACTCTTTCTCAAGGAGATTCGCATGAACAAGGACACCATCGAAGGCAACTGGAAGCAGCTCAAGGGCAAGATCAAGGAGCAGTGGGGCAAGCTGACCGACGACGACTTCGACGTCATCGCCGGCAAGCGCGACCAGCTGCTGGGCCGCATCCAGGAACGCCACGGCATCAGCCGCGACGAGGCCGAGAAGCAGGTCAAGGACTGGGAATCTCGCGACGGCCGCTCGCCGGACGCACTCTGGTTCGAGAAGAACTGAGAAAGAAGCAGGCGCCCTGCGCCCTTCCCTTCTCTTTCCCTGTCATTCACCGCAAAGGACACACACCATGAAAAAACAACACTTCGTCATGCTCGCCCTCGCCTCCTCCTTCTTCGTCGCCGGCCAGGCCGGTGCGATGACCAAGGACGAGTACAAAGTCGCCAAGGAAAAGGTCGAGGCCGACTACAAGGTCGCCAAGGCCCAGTGCGACACGATGAAGGACAACGCCAAGGACGTCTGCCAGAAGGAAGCCAAGGGCAAGGAAGAAGTGGCCAAGGCCGAGCTGGAACAGCAGTACCAGCCGAGCGACAGCCATGCACGCAAGGTGGCCGAAGAGAAGGTGAAGGCTGCCTATGAAGTCGCGAAGGAAAAGTGCGACGACCAGAATGGCGCGGCCAAGGACGCTTGCGTGAAGCAGGCCAAGGCTGATGAAGCCCAGGGCAAGGCCGACATCAAGGCCATGAAGAAGACGATGTAAGCGGGGCTGCGGCCCCTCTCACGGACGGCGCCTGCGGGCGCCGTTTTTCATGGGCGAGCGCTCAGGTGCGCAGCGAATCGACCACCTGCTGCAGCGCCTCGGGCAATGGCACCGGCCTCTGCGTCGCGCGGTCGACGTACACATGCACGAAGTGCCCCTGCGCCGCGGCGGTGTCGGAACCCTCGGCGAACAGCGCGATCTCGTAGCGCACGCTCGATCGGCCCGCCTGCGCCACGCGGATGCCCGCCTCCACCGTCTGCGGGAAGGCCACCGGCGCGAAGTAGTTGCACTGCGTCTCGACCACGAAGCCGATGGTCTGGCCGCCATGGATGTCGAGCGCGCCGCGCTCGATGAGCAGCACGTTCACCGCGGTGTCGAACCAGCTGTAGTAGACGACGTTGTTGACGTGGCCGTACATGTCGTTGTCGGCCCACCGCGTCGGGATGCTGCGAAACGCCCGGTAGGCGCTGCGGGCGTGGGGCATGGGCTTGGGGGTTGAGGTGGGTGGTGTGGGGGCGCTCATCGCGCGGCATTTTGCCAGCGGCGCCAGTAATCGAGCGCCACCCGGAAGGTGCCCAGCTGCACCTGCACCGTCTCGGCGATGTCGCTGGCGTAGCCGCCGGCCATCGCGAAGGCCGTGGGAATGCGGCGCTGCCAGGTCCAGTCGAACACGCGGCGGTCGCGCGCCTCCAGCCCGTCGAAGCTCAGCTTGAGGCGGCCGAGCCGGTCGCGCTCGAAGGGGTCGGCGCCGGCCAGGTAGATCACGAGGCCGGGCGAGAAGCGGCGGTCGAGCTCGTCGAGCGCGTGCTCCAGCGCCGCCAGGTAGTCGGTGTCGCCGCAGCCGTCGGGCAGCTCCACGTCGAGGTCGCTCGCCTCCTTGCGGAACGGGAAGTTCTTCTGCCCGTGCACCGACAGCGTGAACACGCTCGGGTCGCCCTGGAAGATGCGGGCGGTGCCGTTGCCCTGATGCACGTCGAGGTCGATCATCGCCACCCTGAGCAGCCGGCCAACACGGGCCTGCTCGACCTGCATCAGCCGCGCCGCCACCGCCGCGTCGTTGAAAACGCAGAAGCCGCTGCCCTTGTCGGCGTAGGCGTGGTGCGTGCCGCCCGCCATGTTGGCCGCCACGCCGCCCGCGAAGGCGGCGCGGCAGGCGGCGATGGTGGCGCCGGTGGAACGGCGCGAGCGCTCGACCATCGCCTCGCTCCACGGAAAGCCGATCTCGCGCATGGCCTGCGGGCTCACGCGGCCTTCGCTGACGGCGGCGATCCATTCGGGGGTGTGGGCCAGCGCCAACTCGTCGTCGGTGGCGCGCGGGGCCGGGTCCATCTCGACGGCCGGCAGCTGCTCCTGCAGGCGATCGCGCAGCATCGCGTAGCGCGACATGGGAAAGCGGTGGCCCGGCGGCAGGGGCAGGACGAACTGCCCGGAATAGAAAGCACGCATGGCCGCATTCTGGCCGCGCAGGCCGGATTTAGAAGGCCGCTTCTAAATTGCTGCAGAGCAGCAAAAACCACTTGATCGCCTCGTTCAGCTGCCTATACTTGAGGCCATGCTGCACCGCAACATAGACGACGAGGCGCAGCGCAACGTGAATCGACCACCCCATCATCCTTTCTGGAGATCTCAAATGGCCCTGACCGCTGACCAAATCCTCGCCGCTCAAAAAGCAAACCTCGAAACCCTGTTCGGCCTGACCACCAAGGCTTTCGAAGGCGTTGAAAAGCTGGTCGAACTGAACGTGACCGCTTCCAAGGCCGCCCTGACCGAAGCCCAGAGCACCGCCCAGGCTGCCCTGAGCGTCAAGGACGCCCAAGAGCTGCTGACGCTGCAAGCCAGCCTGTTCCAGCCCCTGGCCGAAAAGACCGCTGCCTACAGCCGTCACCTGTACGACATCGCCCAAGGCACCAGCGCCGAATTCTCGAAGGCTTTCGAAGCCAAGGCCGCTGAAGCCCAGCAAGCCTTCGTCGGCCTCGTCGACAGCGCTTCCAAGAACGCCCCCGCCGGTTCGGAAACCGCCGTCGCCGTGCTCAAGAGCGCCGTGGCCGCCGCCAACAACGCTTTCGAATCGGTCCAGAAGGCCGTCAAGCAAGCGTCGGACGTCGCCGAAGCCAACTTCAACGCCGTGTCGACCCAAGCCGTCGCCGCTGCCAAGACGGCCACCGCTTCGCGCAAGCGCTAAGCACCGACCACCACCAGTTGTCTCCTTGGGTCCTCACGGATCCAATTCAGGGCCTCATCTTCGGATGAGGCCTTTTTTTTTGGCCGGCGGCCGTCTTCGATAATGCGGGTCTCATTTCAGGAGACTCTCAATGCAGATCGACGGCAAAGTTTTTATCGTGACCGGTGGCGCTTCGGGCCTCGGCGAAGGCACGGCGCGCATGCTGGCCGCCAACGGCGCCAAGGTGGTGATCGCCGACATGCAGGCTGACAAGGGCGAAGCCGTCGCCCGCGAGATCGGTGGCGTGTTCGTGAAGTGCGACGTGAGCCAGGAAGCCGACGGCCAGGCCGCCGTGGCCGCCGCGCTCAAGCTGGGCAAGCTGGTCGGCCTCGTGAACTGCGCCGGCATCGCGCCGGCCGAGAAGACCGTGGGCAAGAACGGCCCGCACGCGCTGGCCGTGTTCAGCAAGACCGTCACGGTCAACCTGATCGGCAGCTTCAACATGATCCGCCTGGCGGCCGACGCCATGGGCAAGAACGAGCCCGAAGCCACCGGCGAACGCGGCGTGCTGATCTCGACCGCCTCGGTCGCGGCCTACGACGGCCAGATCGGCCAGGCCGCCTACAGCGCCTCGAAGGGCGGCGTGGTCGGCATGACCCTGCCCATCGCCCGCGACCTCGCGCGCAGCGGCATCCGCAACATGACCATCGCCCCCGGCATCTTCGGCACGCCCATGCTGTTCGGCATGCCGCAGGAAGTGCAGGACGCGCTGGCCGCCAGCGTGCCCTTCCCCTCGCGCCTGGGCACGCCCGAGGACTACGCCAAGCTGGCCAAGCACATCATCGAGAACGACATGCTCAACGGCGAGGTGATTCGTCTGGACGGAGCGATTCGATTGGCCCCTCGCTGATCTCGGACGCCGGCGGCTTCGTGCTGCCGGTGCGGTCCAGGCGCTCGTAGTTCGCGATCACCTGGGCCCCGAGCAGCACCAGCATGGCGGCGATTTCCAGGCTCAGCAGCACCACGATCGCCGTGGTGAGCGAGCCGTAGACGATGTTCACCTGCGACAGCGTCGAGAAATACCAGATCAGCACGCGCCGCGTGGCCTCCCACAAGAGCGCAGCGGTCACGCCGCCCAGCAGCGCATGCCGCAGCGACATGCGCCCCGCCGGCATCACGAGGTAGAGCGAGGTCAGCATGAAGATCTCGCCGCCCAGCCCCAGCAGGTACAGCAGCAGGCCCGAAATGCCCGACAGCGACCAGCTGCGCCCCAGCAGGTCGACGCTTTCCTGCCCCACCAGCTGCAGCGCCCCCGACACCAGCGTGACCAGCAGCAGCCCCGCGCACAGGCTCAGGATGTAGAGGTACGGCATCGCCACCGACACCAGGAAGTGGCGCTTGTGATCGTCCTTGCGGTGGTGAAAGATCACCGCCATCGCGCTTTCGAGCACGCTGAACGCCAGCGAGCTGAAGAAGATCATCGTCACCAGCAGCACCGGCCCGAGCACCGAGCGGTGGTCCAGGAAACTCGACAGCTCGGCCACGATCGCTTTCGACTGCCCCGGCAGCAGCCATTCGAGGTAGCGCCCGATGGTGCGCAGCAGCTCGCCCTGGTCGATCACGTGCGACAGCGCCATCACGCTCACGATCAAGAGCGGCACGATGGACAGCAGCGCGTAGTACGCCACCGCCCCCGCCAGCAGCAGGCCCTGGTTGGCGCGAAAGTCCTTGAGCGCGCCCCAGACGAAGCGCAGCGGATGGCGCAGCAGCGGCGCGGCGTGTTGCAAAGGCAGTGGCGTCTTCATGCGTGATGTGGATTTGCGGCGGGGTTCAGTATGCCGCCCGTGCGCTTGCGTATGATTTGCCGCTCCCCGCAGCCATGACCATCCCCGCTTCATTCATCCAGGAACTCATCGCGCGCGCCGATGTGGTCGAAATCGTCGGCCGCTACGTCCAGCTCAAGAAGGCCGGCGCCAATTTCATGGGGCTGTGCCCCTTCCACGGCGAGAAGTCGCCCTCGTTCTCGGTCAGCCCGACCAAGCAGTTCTATCACTGCTTCGGTTGCGGCGTGCACGGCAACGCCATCGGCTTCCTCATGGAACATGCGGGCATGGGCTTCGTCGAGGCGGTGCACGACCTGGCCGGCCAGTACGGCCTGCAGGTGCCCGAGGACGACGTCTCGCCGGCCGAACGCGCCCGCGCCGCCAGCCAGCGCCAGAAGCAGGCCACGCTGACCGACGTGCTCGAGAAAGCCGGCGACGCCTACCGCAAGGCGCTGCGCCAGGCGCCCGGCGCCATCGACTACCTCAAGGGCCGCGGCGTGTCGGGCGAGATCGCCAAGCAGTTCGGCATCGGCTACGCGCCGGCCGGCTGGCGCGCGCTGGCCAGCGTGTTTCCCGACTACGACGATCCGCTGCTCGCCGAGAGCGGACTGGTGATCGTCAACAACGAGGAAGGCAAGCTCAGCGACGAGGAGGCCAAGCGCTACGACCGTTTCCGCGACCGCGTGATGTTCCCGATCCGCAACGTCAAGGGCGAGTGCATCGGCTTCGGCGGGCGCGTGCTCGGCGACGAAAAGCCCAAGTACCTGAACTCGCCCGAGACGCCCGTCTTCAGCAAGGGCCGCGAGCTCTACGGCCTGTACGAGGCACGCGCCGCCTTCCGCGACCGCGGCTACGCACTCGTCACCGAGGGCTACATGGACGTGGTGGCGCTGGCCCAGCTCGGTTTTCCGAACGCGGTGGCCACGCTGGGCACCGCCTGCACCACCGAGCATGTGCAAAAGCTCTTCCGCTTCACCGAATCGGTGGTGTTCAGCTTCGACGGCGACGCCGCCGGCCGCCGCGCCGCGCGCAAGGCGCTCGACGGCGCCCTGCCCTACGCCACCGACACGCGAAGCATCAAGTTCCTGTTCCTGCCGGCCGAACACGACCCCGACAGCTACATCCGCGCGCACGGCGCCGAGGCCTTCGCGGGCTTCGTGGCCGAGGCCACGCCGCTGTCGCGCTTCATGCTCGAAGCCGCCCGCGAAGGCTGCGACCTGAGCTCCGCCGAGGGCCGCGCCCACATGACGAGCAACGTGCGCCCGCTCTGGAGCGCGATGCCCGACGGCGCGCTCAAGCGGCAGCTGCTCAGCGAGATCGCCACGCTGGTCCAGCTCGACGCCGCGGCGCTGTCCGACCTGTGGGCCACGGCCGCGCCCGGCCCGCGCAAGGGCGCCGGTGCGCCGCCCCAGGCGCCGCAGCGCCACAGCGAGCCCGACAGCTACGGCAACGACCCGGGCGACTACTACCCGGACCTGCCGCCGACGCAGGACTATGAGCCGCCGCGCTATGAAAACGAGAGCAAACCCAAGTTCCAGCCGCGCAAGTTCACCAAGGGCAAGCGCTGGGGCGGCAAGTTCGAGGAACCCATCGAGCCGCTGCGCGGACGCGGCAAGCCGCCGAGCCGGCCCGACGTGGCGGTGCGGCTGGTGCTGTCGAACATGGCGCAGTGGGAGGCGCTGTCGCACGAGCTGCACGTGATGCTGTGCGACCTGCCGGGCGAGCACGGCGCCCTCTTCACCTGGCTGGACAGCCAGCTGCACGAGCATGGCGTGCAACCCTGGGCGGCGCTGCGCGAAGGCCTGCGCGGGCTCGATTTCGCGCCGCTGGCCGAGCGCCTCATGAGCGTCTCCGAGGCCGGGCCGGTGCCCGAGGGCGAGGAAGAACAGCACCTGGCCGAGGCCGCCAAGGAGCTGGGGAGCGTGCTCGACTTCATGCTCGACGACCGGCTCAAGGCCCAGCAGAGCGAGGCCATCGCTTCGGTTGGAAAAGACCCGAAAGCCCTGGAGCGCTACAAGGCGCTGGAAGCCCGCCGGCTCGAATTGCGCGACCGCATTCGCGCGTCGGGGACAGATACTGCTTGAAATTTGCGCAACAGGCTATAATGTAGGGCTTCGCAACTGGCGAAATTAGGCAAGAGCGACAGCAGCACCTCCGGGCCGACCCCTAGCGCAACGCACTCCAACGGTAAATTCCGGCGGAAAGGGTCAATAACCGCAAGGACTGCACACCAAATGTTCGCCCGACATCTTGCCTGGTGAGGAATTAATTCCTCGTTTCCCAATTGTTTTGTCCGTGCCTGTGCACGGGCATGGTGGTGCTGTCCGCGTGACAGCGCGCCTGTGATCCCGCTTGTCTTTTCTTGTCGTAACGAGGTCGTATGCCCAGTTCAAAGAAGCCTGCTCCTTCACTTGCCAAAAGCGCCAAAAGCGTCGCCACCAAGCCCGCAGCAGAGAAACCGCTGAAAGCCGGTGCCAAACCGGCAACCAAGACGGCTGCCGCCGCGTCCAAAACGGCAGCCGCAACGAAAGTGAAAACCGTGCCCACGAAATCGACCTCTCTCGACGATCCAAAAAAAGCCGCGGCCACTGCCACGGCTGCCCCCGCCGCCAAGAAAGTTGGCCGTCCGCCCAAGGCCGCCGGCGCTGCCGCCGCGCCCGCCACCGGCGCCAAGCGCGGGCGCAAGCCCAAGGCCGCCAAGGAAGCCGGCGAGAGCGACATCGACCTGTCGGACATCGAGGAAGACCTGGCCGGTGACGAGCCCGCGGCCGTCGCGACCACCGAAGAGAAGGTCAAGCCGCTGCGCATGAAGATCAGCAAGGCGAAGGAACGCGCCTTGATGAAGGAGTTCGGCCTCGACGAGACCGTGCTCTCCGAAGAAGACCTGGCCAAGCGCCGCTCGCGCCTGAAGACCCTGATCACGCTGGGCAAGACCCGCGGCTACCTCACGCACGGCGAAATCTCCGACCACTTGCCCGACAAGCTGGTCGACGCCGAGACCATGGAAGTCGTGGTCACCATGCTCAACGACATGGGCGTGGCTGTGTACGAGCAGACGCCCGACGCCGAGACCCTGCTGCTGAACAACACCGCGCCCACCGCCACCACGGTGGAAGAAGCCGAGGAAGAAGCCGAAGCGGCCCTGTCCACGGTGGACAGCGAATTCGGCCGCACCACCGACCCGGTCCGCATGTACATGCGCGAAATGGGCACGGTCGAGCTGCTGACGCGCGAAGGCGAAATCGAAATCGCCAAGCGCATCGAAGGCGGCCTGATGGCCATGATGGAAGCCATTTCGGCCTCCCCCGCCACCATCGCCGCGATCCTCGAAATGGCCGCGACCATCCGTGAAGGCAAGGTCGTCATCTCGACCATCGTGGACGGCTTCTCGAACCCCAACGAGGCCGACGACTACGTGGCCGAAGAAGACTTCGACGAATTCGACGAAGAAGACGACGACGACGGCAAGGGCGGCTCCAAGGCCCTGACCAAGAAGCTCGAAGAACTCAAGAACGAAGCCCTCTCGCGCTTCGACCGCATTGCCGAGATGTTCGAGAAGATCCACAAGATCTACGAGAAGGAAGGCTACGGCACGCCCGCTTACACCAAGGCCCAGCAGGCCGTGTCCGACGAGCTGATGACCATCCGCTTCACGGCCAAGACCATCGAGAAGCTGTGCGACCTGGTGCGCACGCAGGTGGACGACGTGCGCAAGAAGGAACGCGAACTGCGCCGCATCATCGTGGACAAGTGCGGCTTCCCGCAGGACGAGTTCATCCGCGACTTCAGCGGCTTCGACAAGAACGGCAACCGCATCGCCTCCAACCTGCTGAACCTCAAGTGGGTCGAGAAGCAGGCCGCGGCCGGCAAGCCCTGGAGCGCCGTGCTCGCGCGCAACATCCCGCCGGTGCAGGAACTGCAGCAGAAACTCACCGACATCCAGTCGCGCGTGGTGGTGCCGCTGACCGAGCTCAAGGACATCAACAAGCGCATGAACGAGGGCGAATCGTCCTCGCGCGATGCCAAGAAGGAAATGATCGAGGCCAACCTGCGCCTCGTGATCTCCATCGCCAAGAAGTACACCAACCGCGGCCTGCAGTTCCTGGACCTGATCCAGGAAGGCAACATCGGCCTGATGAAGGCGGTCGACAAGTTCGAATACCGCCGCGGCTACAAGTTCTCGACCTACGCGACGTGGTGGATCCGCCAGGCCATCACGCGCTCGATCGCCGACCAGGCGCGCACCATCCGCATCCCGGTGCACATGATCGAGACGATCAACAAGATGAACCGCATCTCGCGCCAGCACTTGCAGGAGTTCGGCTTCGAGCCCGACGCCGGCATCCTGGCCGCCAAGATGGAGATCCCGGAAGACAAGATCCGCAAGATCATGAAGATCGCGAAGGAGCCGATCTCGATGGAAACCCCCATCGGCGACGACGACGATTCGCACCTGGGCGACTTCATCGAGGACAGCAGCAACACGGCCCCCATCGAGGCCGCGATGCAAGCCGGCCTGCGCGACGTGGTCAAGGACATCCTCGACTCCCTCACGCCGCGCGAAGCCAAGGTGCTGCGCATGCGCTTCGGCATCGAGATGAGCACGGACCACACGCTGGAAGAAGTCGGCAAGCAGTTCGACGTGACCCGCGAACGCATCCGCCAGATCGAAGCCAAGGCGCTGCGCAAGCTGAAGCACCCGTCGCGTTCCGACAAGCTGCGCAGCTTCATCGACACCCTGTAATCCAGGTTCGCTGAAGCCCAAGCGCCCGCCTTGCCCCTCACCCGGGCGGCGGGCGTTCTCGTTTTTCCACCGACACACTACAAGTACAACGGAGCCGCCTTTCCATGAATCCCGACGCAGACAAACTCTGGCAGGCCCCACGCTGGGCGCTTGCCGTGCTGCTCGCCGTACTGGGCATGCTCGGGCCCTTCTCCATCGACACCTACATCCCGGCCTTCTCGGGCATCGCGAAATCGATCGGCGCAACGCCGGCCGAGATGCAGCAGACGCTGTCGGCCTACCTGTTCGGCTTCGCCTTCATGAACCTGTTCCACGGCGCGCTGTCGGACAGCTTCGGCCGCCGGCCGGTGGTGCTGTGGGGGCTGGCGGTGTTCACGCTGGCCTCGCTGGGTTGCGCGCTGTCGCAGAACATCACGCAGCTGGTGCTGTTCCGCGGCCTGCAGGGCCTGTCGACCGGTGCCGGCATCGTGGTGTCGCGCGCCGTCATCCGCGACATGTTCCCGCCGGCCGAGGCGCAGCGGGTGATGAGCCAGGTCACGATCTACTTCGGCGTGGCCCCGGCCATCGCACCCATCGTGGGCGGCTTCCTGTTCGTGCACGCGGGCTGGCACTCGATCTTCTGGTTCCTCGTGGCGGTGGGCGTGGTGCTGTTCGTCGCCAACTACAAGCTGCTGCCCGAGACGCTGCACAAGGACCACCGCCAGCCCTTCCAGGTGCGCCACCTGATGCGCGGCTACCGCGACCTGTGCTCCGACCCGCGCTTTCTGCTGCTGGCCTTCGCCAGCGGCGTGCCCTTCAACGGCATGTTCCTCTACGTGCTGGCCGCGCCCGCGTTCCTGGGCGACCACCTGTCGCTGCAGCCGCAGCAGTTCTTCTGGTTCTTCCTGCTGACCATCGGCGGCATCATGCTCGGCGCGCGCGCCAGCGGCCGCATGGCCGGCAAGGTCGCGCCCAAGCGGCAGATCCGCGACGGCTTCCTGATCATGATGGTCACCTCGGTGGTCAACGTGGTGGCCAACATCTTCTTCCAGGCACATGTGGCCTGGGCCGTGTGGCCGCTGGCGGTGTTCGCCTTCGGCTGGGCGCTGATGGTGCCGGTGGTCACGCTGCTCGTGCTCGACCTGCACCCCGAGCGCCGCGGCATGGCCTCGTCGCTGCAGGCCGTGATCGGCTCCACCGCCAACGGCGTCGTGGCCGGCGCGGTGGCGCCGCTGGTGATGCACTCCACGCTGGCACTGGCCCTCACCTCCGCGCTGATGCTCACGATCGGGCTGGTCGCCTGGGTCTGGCTGCATCACCGCTGGCCCGACATCGGGCGTCGGGTGGCGCACGAAGAAGCCTGAGGGGGACGGGGGATGCGATTCGCCGCACTGTGGACTTATCTGCGCGCCTGGCTCCCGGGCCCTTCCAACGTCAATGCGCGCGAGCGCCTGCGCGCCGTGGGCGGCGCAGGCATCGGGCTGCTGATCACCGGCCTGCTGTGCCGCTGGCTGGCCGTCCCGCTGGAACATGCGGTGTGGCTGGTCGCGCCGATGGGCGCCACCGCCGTGCTGGTGTTCGCCGTGCCCGCCAGCCCGCTGGCGCAGCCCTGGTCGGTGATCGGCGGCAACACGCTGTCGACACTGGTGGGCATCGCCTGCGCCAGCTGGATTCCCGACACCGCCGTGGCCGCTGCCGTGGCCGTGGCGCTGGCCATCGGCCTGATGTTCTTCACGCGCTGCCTGCACCCGCCCGGCGGCGCGGCAGCGCTGCTGGCGGTGCTCACGCACACCACCGACTTCTCGGCGGCGCTGTTCCCGGTGCTCGTGAACTCGCTGCTGCTGGTGCTGGCCGGCGTGGCCTACAACACGCTCACGGGGCGGCGCTATCCGCACGTGCAGGTGGCGCGCCCGCCCTCGCCCGACGCACGCTTCAGCCAGGCCGACATCGACGCCGTGCTGGCGCGCTACAACCAGGTGCTCGACATCAGCCGCGACGACCTCGAGTCGCTGATCCAGCAGACCGAGCTCGAGTCGTACAAGCGCCGCCTGGGCACGCTGCACTGCGCCGACATCATGTCGCGCACGCCGATCTCGGTGGAGTTCGGCACGCCGCTGCAGGAAGCCTGGACGCTGATGCACCAGCACCGCATCAAGGCGCTCCCGGTGACCGACCGCACGCGCCGCGTGGTCGGCATCGTCACGCAGGCCGACTTCTTCCGCCAGCTCGACCTGCAGCACCACGACGGCATCGCCGGCCGGCTGCGCGACCTGATCCGCGCCACGCGCACGGTGATGTCGAACAAGCCCGAGGTGGTCGGCCAGATCATGACGCGCCAGGTGCGCGCGGCCAGCGCCGACAGGCCGGTGGTCGAGCTGGTGCCGCTGTTCTCCGAAGGCGGGCATCACCACATTCCGATCATCGATGAAGAGAAGCGGCTGACGGGGATGATCACGCAGTCGGATTTCGTGCGGGCGCTGTACCGCGCGGTGAGCCCGGCGTAGCGTCCGCACGTCGCCTCCCCCTTCTCGCGAAGGGGAAGGCGCAAGGCTTCACTCCAGCACCACGTTCGCCTTCTTCACCAGCGCCGCATAGCGCGCGGCCTCGCTGCGGAAGTAGCTCGCCGCCTGCTCGGGCGACGTGGGCTTGACGATGTTGCCCTGCTTGTCCATCGCCTCGCGCACCTCGGGCGCGGCAAAGGCGGCCACGATGGCCTCGTGCACGCGCTTGACGTCGGCCGGCTGCATCTTCGGCGGACCGATCACCGCGAACCAGCCTTCGACCGCGTAGTTCGGCAGCCCCTGCTCCGCGATCGTCGCAATCTCGGGCGCGGCCGGTGAGCGCGCCGGGCCGCACAGGCCGATGGCGCGCAGTGCGCCGCTCTTCAGATGCGGCTGCACCGCCGGCAGCGCGACCACGCCCATCTCGACCTGCCCCGCGATCATGTCGGTCACCATCGGCCCGGTGCCCTTGTACGGAATGTGCCGTGCCTTCACGCCGGCCTCGTCCATGAACATCTCGCCCGCGAGGTGGATGATGGTGCCGTTGCCCGACGAGGCGTAGTTGTAGCCCTCGGGTTTCGCGCGCAGCAGCGCCACCAGCTCCTTCACGTTCTTCGCCGGCAGCTTCGGGTTCACGGCCAGCACCAGCGGCGTGGCGCCCACCACGCTGATGGGCGTGATGTCGGCGATGGCGTCGAAAGGCATCTTCTTGAACACGCTCGGGTTGATCACGTGGTTGTTCGACACCATGCCGAGCGTGAACCCGTCGGGCGGGGCCTTGATCACGGCCGAGGTGCCGGTGATGCCGCCGGCGCCCGGCAGGTTCTCGATCACCACCGGCTGGCCCAGCGCCTTGCCGAGCGCGACCGAGGCGGCGCGCGCGATGGCGTCCACGCCCGAGCCCGCGCTGATCGGCAGGATGAAGCGCACGGGCTTGTCGCCGCCCTGCGCGAACACCGGGCGGGCGGCCGACAGCACGACCGCCGACGCCCCCAGGCCGAGCAACGCACGGCGGTTGAATGAAGAAGAGGAAAACGGAATCGGGCTCATGGGTCTTGTCTCTCTTTGTCTTTGTCGGTGCTTGAAGGATCAGGCCACGGCCGCTTCGGCGTGCAGCGCCTCGACCTGTTCGTGCGCATAGCCCAGCTCGGCCAGCAGCGCACGCGTGTGCTCGCCCAGCGTCGGCGGATGCAGGCGCACGCCCAGCCGCTCGCCGCCGAGCGTGATCGGGAACAGCGTGGTCTGCGCCATCTCGCCGGCCCGCTCGCCATCGGGCAGCCGGATGTCGGCGAGGCCGCCGGTGGCCTGCAGGTGCGGATCGGCATACAGGTCTTCGGGCCGCGTGATCGGCGCGAACGGCAGGCCGCGCGCCTCGAAGATCGCCGACAGCTCGGCGGCCGAACGGTCGGCCAGGCGGGTGCGCAGCGCGGCCAGCAAGGTCGGGCGCAGGCGCACGCGGTCGTTGTTGGTCTGCAAGGTGACGTCGGCCTTCAGGTCGTCGAAACCCAGCGCGTCGCAGAAGGTCTTCCACTGCGCGTCGCTCACGGCCGCCAGGAAGATCTGCTCGCCGTCCTTCACGGTGAACACGTCGTACAGCGCCCAGGCCGAGATGCGCTCGGGCATCGGCGCGGCCGCCTGCCCCGTGATCGCGTACTGCAGCATGTGCTGGCCGACCAGGAACACGTTGTTCTCGAACAGCGCCGACTGCACTTCCTGCCCCCGGCCGGTTTCGGCGCGCTGCATCAGCGCGGCGATGGCGCCGATGGCGCCGAACATGCCGCCCATGATGTCGTTCACGCTGCTGCCCGCACGCAGCGGATCGCCGGGGCGCCCCGTCATGTAGGCGAGCCCGCCCATCATCTGCACCACCTCGTCCAGCGCGGTGCGGTGCTCGTACGGGCCGGGCAGGAAGCCCGTGTGGTTCACGTACACGAGGCGCGGATTGAGCTTGCCCAGCGCGGCGTAGCCCAGGCCGTACTTGTCCATCGTGCCGGGGCGGAAGTTCTGCGCCACCACGTCGGCCGTGGCGCACAGGCGCAGCGCGGCCTCGAGCCCCTGCGGATGGCGCAGGTCGAGCGCGATGCTCTTCTTGTTGCGGTTGAACATCGGGAAGAAGCCCGCGCCCGCGCCCAGCAGGTGCCGCGTGCGGTCGCCGTCGATGGGCTCGACCTTGATGACCTCGGCGCCCAGGTCGGCCAGCACCATGCCGCAGGTCGGCCCCATGACCATGTGCGTGAACTCGACCACGCGGATGCCCGCGAGCGGCAGGCGTTTGGCTTCGGTACTCATGCGGCGACGCCTTCCGCCGGCGCAAAGGTCTTCGGAAAGCCCGCGCGCCACACCGTGCCCTGCAGCGTCTCGCCGTCGAGCCAGCCGGCCACACGCTTCCTCAGATCGAGCAGCTTCGACAGATCGACACCCGTCTGCACGCCCATGCTCTCGAGCATGAAGACGAGGTCTTCGGTGTCGACATTGCCGCTCGCGCCCGGCGCATGCGGACAGCCGCCGATGCCGGCCAGGCAGGCGTCGAAGCGCGTGATGCCGACCTCCAGCGCGGCGTAGACATTGGCCAGGCCCAGCCCGCGCGTGTCGTGGAAATGCCCGCACCACAGGCGGTCGCCCGCGATGCGCAATGCGCGCTCGAACAGGCTGCGCACCATGGCCGGATCGGCGTAGCCCACCGTGTCGGCCAGGCTCACGCGGTCGGCGCCGGCGTCGAGCAGCGCCTGCATCAGGCGCAGCACCTCGTCGGGGTCGACATGGCCCTGGATCGTGCAACCGAAGGCCGTGCCCACGCCACCGTCGATCAGCGTCTTCGAGCCCGCCGCGTCGCGCGCCGCGCGGATGCGGCCGACCTCGGCCACCACCTCGTCGGGCGTCTTGCGCAGGTTGGCCAGGCTGTGCGCGTGGCTGGCCGACAGCGGCACCATCATCAGGTCGGCCTCGCCCGCGATGGCGCGCTCGGCGCCCTTCAGGTTGGGCACCAGCACCGAGGCAAAGAGCCCCGGCAGCGTCTTCGCATACGCCAGCAGCTCGGCCGTGTCGGCCAGCTGCGGCAGCAGGTGCGCCGGCACGAACGAGCCGACCTCGATCTCGCGCTGGCCGGCCGCGTGCGCGTCGCGGAGCCATTCGAGCTTGCGTGCGGTGGGCAGCACGCGGGCGATGCTTTGCAGGCCGTCGCGCAGGCCCACTTCGCGGACGACCGCGCGCGGCGGCAGGAAGGCGTGAATCAAGAGGGTGTCTCCGTCGTGAGGGAATGACGCCGATCGTAGAAGTTCCGATTCAGTCCTGAAGGTATATTTTGGAAGCCGTTTGCTTCCTGATTGGAACTTCATGAGAGACCTCGACCTGACCACCCTGCGCCTGTTCGTCGCCGTCTGCGACAGCCGCAGCATCGCGCGCGCGGGCGAGCAGGCCAACATCGTCGGCTCGGCGATCAGCAAGCGCCTGGCCCAGCTCGAAGACACGGTCGGCACGCCGCTGCTGCTGCGCAAGCGCCGCGGCGTGGTGCCCACGCCGGCCGGCGAAACGCTGCTCGAACACGCGCGCGCCATGCTCGGCAGCGCCACCCGCATCGAGCACGACATGGCCGCCTACGCGGGCGGCGCGCGCGGGCATGTGCGCATCCTGGCGTCCGCGTCGGTCATGGCCGAATCGCTCGCCGAGGACGTGGCCGGCTTCCTGCAGGACCCGGCGCACCGCAACATCCGCGTCGACATGGAAGAGCGCGTGAGCCCCGAGATCGTGCGCGGCATCCGCGAGGGCATCGCGTCCATCGGCCTGTGCTGGGACGCGGCCGACCTCGACGGGCTGGAGCGGCGCGACTACCGCTCGGACCACCTGGCCATCGTGGCCCACCCGTCGCACCCCGTGGCCCGCCACGACGCGGTGCGCTTCGAGCAGGTGCTCGACCACGAATTCGTCGGCATGCCCGCGCTCAGCGCCGTGCAGTTGATGCTCGCGCGCGAGGCGGCCGTGGCCGGCAAGCCGCTCGTGTACCGCGTGCTGGTGTCCAACTTCGATGCGGCGCTGCGCGTGGTGCGCGCCGGGCTGGCCATCAGCGTCGTGCCGGCGGAGGTCGCCCGGCCGTTCACCGAGGCCTTCGGGCTGCGGCTGATGCCGCTCACCGACGACTGGGCGCGCCGGCGCTTCGCGATCTGCTTTCGCAGCGAGGCGGCGCTGTCGCCCTCGGCGCAGCTGCTGGTCGCGCACCTCGAGCGCTGCGCCACGGACCGCGCGGAAGCCGCCTGATTCGTCCGATATCAGAAACGATCCATTGTGCTGGCGGTGGTTTTTGTTTCGTTTCGCGCAACCTAACATCCGGTCTGTTCACGCTGTCACCCTCAACCTCATCGACCGAAAGACACCGCCATGTTCCGCAGAACCCTCGTTGCCGCTGCCGCCCTGTCCGCCGCATTCGCCCTCGCGCCGCTCGCCGCCCAGGCCGCCCAGCCGCTGAAGATCGACGTCTACAACCCCGGCACGAAGTCGATGTTCCCCGTGTCGTCGGTGCTGGTCGCCGGCGCCACCGACGCCGTGCTGGTCGACGCCCAGTTCCAGCGCAACGACGCGCAGGCGCTGGTGCAGAAGATCAAGGACAGCGGCAAGAAGCTGACCACGGTCTACATCAGCCACAGCGACCCCGACTACTACTTCGGCCTGGACGTGATCCGCGCCGCCTTCCCCGACGCGAAGATCGTCGCCACGCCGCAGACCGTGGCCGCCATCCAGGCCTCCAAGGACGGCAAGCTCGCGCACTGGGGCCCGATCCTCAAGGACAACGCGCCCCAGGCGCTGGTCGTGCCCGAGCCGCTGGCCGGCGACAGCCTCACGCTCGAAGGCAAGAAGATCCAGGTCGTCGGCCTGGACGGCCCCTCGCCCGCGCGCACGTTCGCGTGGATTCCCTCGTTGAAGGCGGTGGTCGGCGGCATTCCGGTGTCGGCCAACATCCACGTCTGGGTGGCCGACACGCAGACGGTGCAGTCGCGCCGCGACTGGCTCAAGACCCTCGACCGCATCGCCGCGCTGCACCCCAAGACCGTGGTGCCCGGCCACTACCTGCCGAACGCCGACGGCTCGGCGCCCTACACCGTGGCCTCGGTGAAGTTCACGCGCGACTACCTCAAGGCCTTCGAGACCGAAGCCACCAAGGCCAAGGACTCGGGCGCGCTGATCGCCGCCATGAAGCAGCGCTACCCGAAGCTCGAGGACGCCTCGTCGCTCGAACTGGGCGCCAAGGTCATCAAGGGAGAAATGAAGTGGCCGCAGTAACCAACAACAACGGCGACTCCGCCACCCTGCACTGCATCTTCGATCCGCTGTGCGGTTGGTGCTACGCCGCCGCGCCGCTGGTCGAGGCCGCGCGCACCGTGCCGGGCCTGCGCGTCGAGCTCCACGCCGGCGGCATGATGACCGGCGCCAACCGCCGCCCCATCACGCCGCAGTGGCGCGACTACGTGATCCCGCACGACCGTCGCATCGCCGAACTCACGGGCCAGCCGTTCGGCGAGGCCTACTTCGAAGGCCTGCTGCGTGACAGCGGTGCGGTGATGGACTCCGAACCGCCGATCACCGCCATCCTCGCGGCCGAATCGCTGCGTGCGGGCGGCGGGCTGGACATGGCGCACCGCGTGCAGCAGGCCCACTATGTCGAAGGCCGACGCATCGCGGAGGCCGGTGTGCTCGCCGCGCTGGCGGCCGAGCTCGGCTTCGACGCCGACGCCTTCGCTGCGGCCTTCGCGCAGCACACGGGCGACGCCACCGCGCGCCACATCGCCGCAAGCCGCGACCTGCTGCAGCGCGCGGGCGGCCAGGGCTTCCCGACCTTCGTGCTGGCGCAGGCCGACGGCAGCGCGGGGCGCATCGACATCGGGCCGTGGCTGGGGCGTGCGGACGACTGGAAGGCACAGCTCGGCACCTTCGTCGCGCCGGCGCCTTCTGCAGCCGCAGCGCCTGCAGCGTGCGGCCCCGACGGCTGCGCGATCTAGCCGCATCGCCGGTCTGGGCCGGCGGTGGCCCCGTTCGCCACAGAACGGGGCCGATTCGGGTATGCCGCCATCAAATGAGAACTATTCTCGACAATAATTCTCCTGCGATTCGCGCGCCACACCCCAGCCCATGTCCGCCCAACTCTCCTCCAGCCCGCTGCTGAAAGCCTTCCAGGACAGCTACCAGGAACTGGTGCGCTTCATCGCGCGCCGCACCGGCAGCCCGCACGAGGCGCGGGAGCTGGCGCATGACACGTGGGTCCGGCTGGCCGAACGTGCGCAAGCGCGGGACGACACCCCCGCCGACCCCGCCCCGCCCGAGGCCGCCGTGCGCGCCTACGTCTACACCGTGGCCGAGAACCTCGCCATCGACCACCTGCGCCGCCGCCAGCGCAGCGCGGAGCGCTTCAGCCCCGCCCCCGTCGACCTCGACACCGGGCTGACGACGGGACACGACCACCACAGCACACGGGACGTGGCCGATGGCGTCGCCCACCGGCAGGCACTCGACGCGGTGGATGCCGCGTTGCGGGCCCTGCCGCCGCGCAGCCGCGACATCTTCCTGGCCGACCGGCTCGACGGCGCCTGCCATGCCGAACTGGCGCGCCGCCACGGCGTGTCGATCAAGACCGTGGAGCGCGAGGTGATGCGGGCGCTCGACAGCGTCGAGGCCGCGCTGCACCGCTGGCGCGGCGACGTGGCGCCGGCGCGCACCGGGCGGCGCCGCGCGCTGTCGGCCCTGCTCGGCGTGGGCGGCCTCAGCGTCGGCAGCGCCGCGCTCTGGCAGGCCTGGCGCCAGTGGATGCCCGGCTACAGCGCCACCCTGGCGACCGCCATCGGACGCATCCAGGCGCAGGCGCTGCCCGACGGCAGCCGTCTCACGCTCGACGCCGCGAGCCGCGCCGAGGTCCAGTACTTCGCCACGCGCCGCACCGTGCGGCTGCTGGCCGGCAGCGCCTTCTTCGACGTGGCGCGCGACGAGGCGCGCCCCTTCATCGTCAGCGCCCTGGGCCACGAGATCACGGTGCTAGGCACGCGCTTCGAGGTTGCGCTGCAGGACGGCGGCGTGCGCGTCGCGGTGGAATCGGGCCAGGTGCGGGTGCGCAGCGCGAGCGGCGACGCGCGCGTGCTCGGCGCGGGCGACCGCGCCTTCATCGACACGGCGCTGCAGCTGTCTGCGGCCCAACCGGCCGCGAACGCCGTGAACAGCGCCGTGGCCCCGTGGCGCGACGGCTGGCTCGACTTTCATCACCAGCCGCTCGGCGAGGTGGTGGAGCGCCTGGCGCGCTACAGCCCGCGCCCCCTGCGCGTGGCGCCCGAGGCCGCGCAACTCCCGGTGTTCGGGCGCGTGCGCATCGCCGAGGCGGGCACCTGGCTGCGCCTGCTGCCCAACAGCCTGCCGGTGCGGGTGCGCGAAGACGACGGGGCGGAACGCGCCCTGGTCATCGAACGCCGCCCGATCTCCTGACGCCGGCATCCGCCTGCTGGCCTTGCCTTGTCTTTCTTGCAATCTGCATGAGGGATTGCGCTCGCTCGGTCGTATCAGTCCATGGAGCCCGGAACAACCGCCCTGCGGACGTTCCGGAATTTTCATGACCCCGACCTGAACCGAGAGAACCGCATGCCCTCCCGCCACCTTCTTCTCCCCGCCGGCCGGCGCCACCTGATCGCGGCGGCCGTGCTGTGCCTGGTCACGCAGGCCAGCCAGACCGCCTGGGCCCAAAACACGACACCGCCCGCCGCCGGCGCAGCCATCGCCTTCTCGATCCCCGCCCAGCCGCTGGACCAGGCGCTGAACCAGCTTGCGCGCCAGGCCGGCGTGCAGCTGCTGGCGGCGCCGGGTCTGCTGCAGGGATTGCAGGGCCGCCCGGTCCAGGCCAGCCTCAGCGTGCAGGCCGCCGCCGCGCAACTGCTCCAGGGCAGCGGGCTGGCCGGCCGCGTAGCGGGCAGCACGCTGGTCATCGAGAAAGCGCCAAGCGCCGCAGGCGCCACCCTGCCGGCCGTGACCGTGAGCGCCACCGCCGAACTCGAAACCAGCCTGGGCCCGGTGCCGGGCTATGTCGCCCGGCGCAGCCAGAGCGCCACCAAGACCGACACGCCGATCCTCGAAGTGCCGCAGTCGATCTCCGTCATCGGCCGCGAAGAACTCGAGGCGCGCGGCGTGCAGACCGTGATGGAAGCCGTGCGCTACGCCCCCGGCGTGGTTGCCGGCAATTGGGGCTACGACGCACGCGGCATCGACTGGCTGCTGCTGCGCGGTTTCGACGCCACCGCGGGCAACGCCATGTACCGCGACGGCCTGCTGTTGCCCGCCTACTCGCTGACCGAGCCCTACGGCGTCGAGCGCGTCGAGGTGCTGCGCGGCCCGTCGTCGGTGATGTTCGGGCTGGGCGATGCAGGCGGCATCGTCAACCGCGTCAGCAAGATGCCGAGCAGCACGCCCACGCGCGAGATCGAAGTGCAGTACGGCAGCTTCCAGCGCAAGCAGCTGGCCCTCGACCTGGGCGGCGCCCTGAGCGACACGCTGAGCTACCGCCTCGTGGGCGTCGAGCTGGACAGCAACAGCCAGCAGCGCTATCCCAACGGCGCCCCCGCCGAAGTGAAGCGCAGCTACCTCGCGCCTTCGCTGCGCTGGCAGCCGTCGGCCGCCACCTCGTTCACCCTGCTCGGCGAATTCCTGAAGAGCGATGCCAGCGACGACACCTTCAACGTGACCGACGCGAAGGGACGCGACACCGGGCTCATCCAGGGCGAACCGAACTACAGCCGGATCAAGCAGCAGCAATCGTCGCTCGGCTACCTGTTCGAACACCACATCAACGACGACTGGACGGTGCGCCAGAACACGCGCTACTTCAGCTTCGACACCGACAAGCACCACGTGGTCGTCAACCTCGCGCCCGACGGCTACACGCTGCGGCGCACCGCGCGTTTCGCCCCCGAGTGGGTCAACCAATGGACCGCCGACACGCAGCTGCAGGGCCGCGTGCGCACCGGCGACGTCGAGCACACGCTGCTGTTCGGTGTCGACTGGTCGCGCGTCCGGTACACGGCCAAGCAGTTCTCCGGGCCGGCGCCGAGCCTGGACCTGCGCTTTCCCGTCAACGGCCTGCCGGTGGCGGAACCGTTCCGGCCCGACAGCAACTTCACGCAGACCACCGAGCAGCTCGGCGTGTACGCACAGGACCAGATCAAGTTCGGCCCCCACTGGCTGCTCACGCTCGGTGGACGGCAGGACCACGTCAAGTCCGCCACCTACGATCGGCTGAAGGGCGAGCGCACGACTCAGACCGACGACAAGTTCAGCGGCCGTGCGGCCCTGAGCTACCTCGTCGGCAACGGCTGGGCACCGTACCTCAGCTACGCCGAATCCTTCATGCCGACCAGCGGCGTCGACCTGAACAGCACGCCGTTCCGACCGAGCCGTGGCAAGCAGGTGGAGGCCGGCGTCAAGTTCCAGCCCGAGGGCACGCGCGCGCTGTTCACCGCGGCCGTGTTCGACCTGCGCAAATCCAACGTGGTGACCTACGACCAGAACACCTTCGAGGCGCGCCAGATCGGCCGCATCCGCTCGCGCGGGCTCGAACTCGAGGCCAAGGCCGAGCTGGCACGCGACCTGAACCTCACGGCCTCCTACACCTGGCTCGACACCAAGGTGCGCGAGAGCGCCAACGAAACCGAGCGCGGCAAGACACCGATCCAGGTGCCCCGCAACACGGCCTCGCTCTGGCTCGACTACACGATGGGCAACGGCTTCGGCTTCGGCGGCGGCGTGCGCTACATCGGCAAGCGCTGGAACGACGTGGGCAACACCTCGTCCGAAGGCGGCGTCGCGCTGCTCGACGCCACGGTGCACTACAAGCGCGGGCCCTGGCGCTTCGCCTTGAGCACCACGAACCTGGCCAACCGCCAGTACGCTGCATCGCGCGCGTACAGCAAGTACTACCCCGGCAGCGACCGCTCGGTGGTCGCGAGCGCGAAGTACCAGTTCTGAGGCCGGCGCCTAGGCGACCTTCTCCAGGAACACCAGCCGGATCGGCGCGTCCAGCAGCGCGTCGAACCGCTTTTCGAAGGCCTGGAAATACGGCGTGGCGAAATGCGCGTCCAGCGCGGCCTGGTCCTGGAACGACTCGCGCATGTAGAAACTGCCGGGCTCGTCGCGCAGTTCGAACAAGGTGTAGTCGAGGCAGCCGGGCTCCTGCCGCGTGGGCGCCACCAGCGCGCTCAGGGCGTCGCGCAGCGCCTCGCGCTGGCCGGTCTTGGCCTTCAGGACGGCGATGCTGATGAGGGGCGTGGTGCTCATGGGTCGTTGTGAAGTTCGGATGCCTGCAGTCTGCGGCGACACCCGCACATGAAAAAGCCCCCTCGCCCCGAAACTCCTTCAATCGCACCTTGAAGATCGCGACCGCTTCAAGCGAGCGCTACCGGCTGCACTGGAAGCTCGCCGCCTGCGACGCATCGCCATTCACGTAGCGCGGCCACAGCGGCCACTCGCACAGCGGACGCGCACGCGTGGTCTTGAACGGCGGCTGCACGTCCTGTTCAAGCAATTGCAGCCCGGTCGGCGCACGTCCACGCTCGACCCAGTCGGCCAGCGCGCCGAGCATGTCGACGTTGGCCGGTGCGCCGCTGCCCACATGGTCGACACCGGGCGCGGTGTACAGGCGCATGAAACGGTCCACGTTCTCGCGGCCCATGCGCGCCACCACCGACTCGTAGTAGCGGATGCCCGCGAACGGGCTCTGCGCGTAGTCGGCCATGTGCTCCAGCACCAGCAGCTTGCCGCCGCGCGCATGGAAGGCGCCGAGGTCGGGGTTGGTCGAGTCCATCAGCTGCGACACGGTGGCGATGCGGGCCGCGAAGTCTTCGGCGCGGTAGTTGCGCACGTCGAGCGACGGATTGCGCGCGTAGAAATACTGCAGCGCCCCGCTGCCGTAGAACCAAGCGATGCCGTTGCTCGGCTGCGGCGGCACGGTCGGCGCGGCGGTGCCGGTCCACCAGGCGTTCCAGCCGCCCATCGACGCAAAGGCCGGCGTGCCCTCACCGCCGATGCCCCAGCCCGGGTACTCGGTGACGCCATGCGCCAGCGGCACGGGCGAGCGCCACGGCGAGCGCAGCGTGCGCACCGCCTGCACCTGCGCGTCGTTGAGGCAGTTGTCGCCGCTCGTGCCCGCTGCGCAGCGCAGGGTGGCGGGGTCGAAGCGCTGCAGGCAGGCCACCGGGTTCGACACGATGCGGTCGGCCACGCCATCCGTCGCATCGCACGACGCGAGCACCGCGTTGTGCACCAGCTGCACCTGCGCGGGCCGCAGCCAGCCTTCGCCGAAGGTGGCGATTCCGTTGCGCGTGCCCGCATGCTGCAGCCCGGTCCAGTTGATCACCGGCACGCGGCTGAAGATGCCGTCGAAGTCCTGCGGATAGCGCTGCGCCATCGTGAGCGCCTCGCGCCCGCCTTCGGAGCTGCCCATGAAGTAGAGCTTCTGCGGTGCGTGGCCGTAGGCGCGCTGCGTCAGCGCCACCGCCACGTCGCGCACCTTCTTGTACGAGGCATGCGCGAAGTTCACGAGCGCCTCGTCGTTGAGCGCAAAGGCCTGCGGCGGCTGGCCCTGCACGTTCTGGTGACCGGAGTCGGTGCCGTAGGTCACGTAGCCCTGCGCGAGCGGCGTGGGCTGGTCGAAGCGGCCCGCCGGCACCAACGAAAGGCCGGTGATCAGCACGCCGTTGAAACCTCCGCCGCCGTACTGCACGCTGCGCCCGTTCCATGCGAGCGGCAGGTTGACCTGGAACAGGATCGGCGGCGCGCTCGCATCGACCGGTGCGATGCGCCCGAGCACCTTGCAGTACGCGGGCATTGCCGGCGTGATGCGCGAGGCGGGGCTGGGGCCGCGCTCGGCCACGGCCAGTGCCGACGCCGGCACGAGCGCTGCCGAATCGATCGTCGCCGCGCCGCTGGGCAGGCCGATGGCGGCGGCCGCCACCGGCGCGGTGAGCGCCGCGCAAGCCTGGGCCGGATCGGCGCCGAGGCCGAGGCGCGTGAGGCCGGTCGGGGCCGTGCCGCATGCGGCGAGCAACGCGGCGGTCGCCAGCACGGCGCCCCCGCTGAACACTGTGTGGGGGATCGCCATCTGTCTGTCTCCTGGTTGTTTTTTGTGATCGGCCGCCGCTACCGCGCCACGCCCAGCAAACGATCGAGCACCTCCGGCTGCGCGCGCAGCGCCGCCGCCGTGTCGGCATGCACGATGGTCCCGTGGTCGAGCACCACGGCCTGGTCAGAAATCGCGAGGATCGCCTGCGGGTGCTGCTCCACGATGATCGCTGCCAGCCCCTCGTCACGCGTGATGCGGCGGATGGCGCGCAGCAGCTCCTCCACGATGATCGGCGCCAGGCCTTCGAGCGGCTCGTCGAGCAGCAGCAGCTTCGGGTTGAGCACCAGCGCGCGGCCCACGGCCAGCATCTGCTGCTCGCCGCCCGAGAGCTGCGTGCCCAGGTTGGTCTTGCGCTCGGCCAGGCGCGGGAACATCTCGTACACGCGCTGCGGGTTCCACTGGCCGGGGCGCTCCACAGCGGTGAGGTTCTCGTGCACGGTGAGCGACTTGAAGATGTTGCGCTCCTGCGGCACCCAGCCGATGCCGGCCGCCGCGCGCTGGTGCGGCTGCAGCTTGTGCAGCGCCGCCTGCCCGCCGAGCGCGATGGTGCCGCCGTGCTGGCGCGTGGCGCCGGCCAGCGTGTTGATGAGCGTGGTCTTGCCCGTGCCGTTGCGGCCCAGCAGCGCGAGCGTCTGGCCCTCGCCGAGGGTGAAGGCCACGTCGTGCAGCACCACGGCCTCGCCGTAGCCGGCGCTCAGGTTCTCGATGCGCAGCAGTTCAGACATGGGCATGTTCTCCGTGGCCCAGGTAGACCTCTTTCACTTTCGGATCGTTGGCGATCGTCTCGGGGTCGCCCTCGGTCAGCAGCGCGCCGTTGACCAGCACGGTCATGCGGTCGGCGAAGCTGAACACCAGGTCCATGTCGTGCTCGATGAGCAGCACCGACACGTCGGCCGGCAGCGCGGCCACCGTCTGCAGCAACTCTTCGCGCTCACCGGCGGGCACGCCCGCCACGGGCTCGTCGAGCAGCAGCACGCGCGGTTCGCAGGCCAGCGCGATCGCGATCTCCAGCAGGCGGCGCTTGCCGTAGGCCATGAATTTGGTCTGCTGCTGGGCGACGTCGGCGAGGTGGAACTGCTCCAGCAGTTGCCCGGCCCGCTCGGCGATGCGCTTGTCCGCACCCAGCGGGCGCCACCATTGCGCGCCGATGCCCTTGTGCTGCGACACCACGAGCGCCAGCGTTTCCAGCGGCGTCATCGAGTCGAAGAGCTGGTTGATCTGGAAGGTGCGCACCAGCCCGCGCGCCACGCGCTTGTGCGGCGCGAGCGTGGTGATGTCTTCGCCGAGCAGCGAGATGCGGCCTTCGGTGGGCGTGAGCACGCCGGTCAGCAGGTTGATCAGCGTGGTCTTGCCGGCGCCGTTCGGGCCGATGAGCGCATGGCGGGCGCCGCGCTTGAGTTCCATCGTGACGTTGTTCGTGGCCGTGATGCCGCCGAAGCGCATCACGAGGCCCTGCGTCGAGAGCACGGTGTCGGTGGTCATGCCGCACCGCCCTTCTTCTTTGCAGCGCTGAACCAGGTCCACGGCTTGAGCAGGCGGTCGCGACCCACGAGCACCAGCAGCACGAGGATGAGGCCGATCCAGAACATCCAGTACTGCGGCGTCACCGACGACAGCCAGGTCTGCAGCAGCTTGAAGACGATGGCACCCGCCACGCCGCCGTACAGCCAGCCCACGCCGCCGATGACCAGCATCAGCAGCACGTCGGCCGAGCGGTCGAAGGCCAGCACGTCGAGCGAGGCGAAGCCGGTGGTCTGCGCCAGCAGCGCGCCCGCGGCGCCCGCGATGCCGGCGGCCACGGTGTAGACCACGGCGAGCCGCGACACCACGGGAATGCCGATGGCCATGGCGCGCAGCCGGTTGTCGCGGATGGCCTTGAGCGTGGCGCCGAAGGGCGAATGCACGATGCGGCGCATCACGAGGAACAGCACGAGCATCACGGCCAGCGAGTACCAGGCGGCCGTGCGGCCATACAGGTCGAATTCGAAGAGGCCGAGCACCGGCCCCATCACCACGCCCTGCAGGCCGTCGGCGCCGCCGGTGAGCCAGTCGAGCTTGTTGGCCAGTTCGAGCAGCAGCAGCGCGGTGCCCAGCGTGACCATGAGCCGCGTGAGGTCGCTGCCGCGCAGGATGGTCACGCTGGCCACGAGGCCCAGCACGGCCGACAGCACGGTGGCGAACACGAGGCCGACGGTCGGGTCGGGCATGACGAGCTTGGCGAACAGCGCGGCGGCGTATGCGCCGAAGCCGAAGAAGGCCGCGTGCCCGAGCGACACGATGCCGGTGTAGCCGAGGATGAGGTCGAGCGACATCGCGAACAGCGCGACGATGGCGATCTCGTTGACCAGCAGCGAGTGCGAGGGCATGGCCAGCGGCAGCGCGAAGGCCACGGCCCAGACCACGAACTCCCAGGGGCGCCAGCGCGCGGTGCGCAGCAGGGCCGATTCATAGGCAGGCGCGCTCATCTCAGCGGCCTCCCTTGCGCGTGAACAGGCCCTGGGGCCGCCACATGAGGATCAGGATCATGAGCAGGTAGACGGTGAACGCGCCCATCTTCGGAATGAAGTACTTGCCGGCCACGTCGGCAATGCCGAGCAGCAGCGCGGCGGCGAGCGGCCCGGTGATCGACGAGGTGCCGCCGACCGAGACGACGATGAGGAAATAGATCATGTACTTGAGCGGGAAGGTCGGATCGAGCCCGAGGATTTCCGCGCCCAGCGCGCCGCCCAGCCCGGCCAGGCCCGAGCCCACGGCGAAGGTCAGCAGGAACACGATGTTGACGTTGATGCCCAGCCCGGCCGCCACGCGCGGGTCGTCGACGGCGGCGCGCAGGCGGCTGCCGAAGCGCGTCTTCGAGAGGATGAGCTGCAGCACCACGGTGAGCACGGCGCACACGGCGATGATGAAGATGCGGTAGTGCCCCATGCCCAGCAGGAACGCGCCGTCGCCGAACTCGCTGCGCCCGCGCAGCCACTCGGGCAGCTGCAGGTTCTGCTGCGACGAGCCGACGAAGTAGTCGACGGCCGCGACGGCCATGAACGCCAGCCCGATGGAGAACAGCACCTGGTCCAGGTGCGGCTTGCCGTACATCGGCCGGTAGAGCGTGCGCTCCAGCAGCGCGCCGGCCAGCGCGACGACGATGAACGCGAGCGGCAGGCAGGCCAGGAACGGCACGCCGAACTTCTGCATCGCGAACACGGTGAGGTAGCCGCCCGCCATGGCGAAGGCGCCGTGCGCGAGGTTGATGAAGTTCATCAGCCCGAGCGTCACGGCCAGCCCCACGGCGAGGACGAAGAGCAGCATGCCGTAGGCGATGCCGTCGAAAAGAATGGTCAGCATGTTTTCAGGTACGTGCGTTCGGGATGCGTTCGTTCAGGGTGATGCTGTTCATGGTGTGTGCGCAGGCCACCGGATACTTCCCTCCGCGAATGTCCCCCGGGCTTCGCCCTCCTCCTTGATTTCGCTGCGGGAAGCACCCAGTGCCCTGCGCACGGGACGCGGCGGTGGTGTGCGGCGGATCAACAACCGCTCTGAACACGCTCACGTCGACGGGGTGCCTTGCGCAGCGAAATCAAGGAGGAGCCCGAAGGGCGGGGGACATTCGCGGAGCAAGGCACCCCGTCGGCGGGAGCGTCGCCCTGAACGGCAGCGCTCCCACGCGACGAAGCAAAATTTACTTGGCCTTGCCCGGGTCCTTCACGCCCTTCAGCACGTCGAACTCGATGTTGTAGAGCTGCCCGTCCTTCTTTTCAACCTTGCGCAGGTACACGTCCTGCACGATGTCGCGCGTCTGCGCGTCGATCAGCACCTGGCCGCGCGGGCTCTCGAAGACCTGGCCCTTCATGGCCGCCAGCAGTGCTTCGCCGCCGCCCTGGCCCTTGGTGGTCTTGAGGGCTTCGTAGATCACGCGCATGCCGTCATAGCCGCCCACGGCCATGAAGTTGGGGCGCATCTTGGGGTTGGCTTTCTGGAAGGCCTCGACGAACTTCTTGTTCAGCGCCGAGGGGTGGGCAGCCGAGTAGTGGTGCGAGGTGACCACGCCCAGCGCGCCGTCGCCCATGTCGTTCAGTTGATCGTCATCCGTCACGTCGCCGGTGGCGATCATCTTGATGCCGGCCTTGTCCATGCCGCGCTCCAGGAACTGCTTCATCACCGCCGCGCCCGCGCCCGAGGGCACGAAGACGAACAGCGCGTCGGGCTTGGCGTCGCGCACCTTCTGCAGGAACGGCGCGAAGTCGGGGTTGCGCAGCGGCACGCGCAGCTTCTCGAGCACCTTGCCGCCGTTGAGCTGGAAGCGGTCGCTGAAGAACTTCTCGGCGTCGTTGCCGGGGCCGTAGTCGGTGACCAGCGTGACCACCGACTTCACGCCGTTCTTGGGCGCCCAGTCGCCCATCACCACCGACACCTGCGGCAGCGTGAAGCTGCTGCGCACGATGTAGGGCGAGGCCTCGGTGATGCTCGAGGTGGCGGCGGCCATCACGACCTGCGGCGTCTTCGACTGCGTGGCCAGCGGCGCGGCGGCCAGCGCGGCCGGGGTGATGCCGAAGCCGGCGATCACGTTGACCTTGTCGTTGACGATGAGCTCCTGCGCCAGGCGCTTGGTCACGTCGGGCAGGCCGGTGTCGTCCTTCACGATCAGCTCGACCTTCTTGCCGGCCACGGTGTCGCCGTTCTGTGCCATGTACAGGCGCGCGGCAGCCTCGATCTGGCGGCCGGTGGAGGCCGACTGCCCCGTCATCGGCAGGATCAGGCCGATCTTGAACTTGTTGTCCTGGGCGCTGGCCACAGGCAGCGACAGCGCGGTGGCGAGCGCAATCGCCGAAAGGCCGGCGGTCTGGATGAGATGGCGTCTTTGCATGGAATTTTTCCTTTGAGGGACGGAACGCGAAACCGGGCGTATTTTGAACAATTCGCAACAATTGGCGGAGCAGGCAACCACCTACCCACCCGCCGCACGGGTCATTGTTGCGCGATCAGTCGAATGGTTGCGCGATGATCGCGCAACCGATGTTTTCAACGGTCCGGGCGGTACGCGGAATCGAGCGTGAGCGTACCCACCGCGCGTGACACGCAGGCGCAGATGCGCGTGGTCGCCTGCTTCTCGTGCGGGCTCAGGAACACGTCGCGATGATCGACCTCGCCGTCCACGGCCAGCACGTCCATCGCGCACAGGCCGCACTCGCCGCGCTTGCAGTCCGACAGGGTCTGCACGCCGGCCGCATCGAGCGCGTCGAGCAGGGTGCAGTCGGCCGGCACGGTGATCGACAGGTCGTGGCGCGGAATGCGCACGGTGAAGGCCTGCGTGGCGAGGCGCCCGCTGCTGCCGAAGGTTTCGAAGCGCAGGTCGGCGAGCGGCCGGCCCGCCGCGGCCCAGGCGCGCTTGACGGCTTCGAGCATCGGCACCGGGCCGCAGGTGTAGAGCTGGCCGCCGGGCGGCAGCGCGGCGATGGCGGCGTCGAAGTCGATGGGCGCAGCGCCTTCGTGCGCCTGCACGCCGGCTTCGCCCAGCGCGTCGCGCAGGGTGTCGAGGTAGCCGAACTCGCCTGCGTGGCGCGCGCCGTACAGCATGGCCACCGGCACGCCGCGACGTCGGGCCAGCGCGCCCAGGCGCTGCGCCATCAGCACCAGCGGCGTGATGCCGATGCCGCCGGCCACCAGCAGGTAGCCGGGCGCCGCGAGGTCGAGCGGAAAGTGGTTCTGCGGCGCACTCACCTGCAGCCGGTCGCCCTCGGCCAGGCGCCACATCGCGCGCGAGCCGCCACGGCCGTCGTCCAGCCGCTTGACGGCGATGCGCCAGCAACTGCCGTCGCCCTCGCCCACCAGCGAGTACGAGCGCGTCTGCACGCGGCCCTGCTCGGTCATCACCTGCACCTGCAGGTGGGCGCCGGGCTCATGCGCGGCAACGAAGTCGGTGTCGGGTCGTAGCGTGAACTCGCGCACGGTGGGCGTGACGTCGCGCAGCGCCACCACCTGCGCCTGCATCCATTGAAGATCGCTTTTCATCGGGGGAACACCAGCAGGGGAAGAAAAAAGAAAGTCGTCGATCAGCCGCGACGGCGGATCAGTTGCACGCCCGGCAGCGGACGCTGTTCGGCGCTCGGCGTGCCGTGCAGCGCCTCGCGCAGGTTGCGCCGCGCAATGCGGCTGTGCTCGCGCATCAGCGCCTCGGCGCGCGAGCCCTCGCCGGACTCGATGGCGTCGAGCACCTGCAGGTGCTGGTCCTGCGCAATCACGAGCATGTCGCGCGCGGCCGGCGAATTGGCCTGCACGATGACGAAGCCCGAGGGCGAGGCGAACGGCAGGTTGACCACGCGTTCGAGCTGCTGCGCGATGACGGGGCTGCCCGCCATCTCGCACAGCAGCGCATGGAATTTCTCGTTGTGCGTCACGTAGCGCGAGAAGGCCGCGTCGTCGAGCGCAGGCTCGCGCAGCAGCTCGTCGATGCGGGTCAGGCAGGCGCGCGCCTCGCGCAGCACCACGGGCGCCGCGCCGCGCTCGGCCGCCAGCCGAGCCACCAGCCCTTCGAGCGTGCCGCGCAGCTCGATGGCGTCGGCCACGTCGCGTTCGGAAAAGGTGCGCACCGCATAGCCGCCGTTGGGCAGGGCTTCGAGCAGGCCTTCCTGTTCGAGACGCATGAGCGCACTGCGCACCGGCGTGCGCGACACGCCGAGCTGCTCGGAGATGGCGACCTCGGCAATGCGCGCGCCGCCGGGCAGCTCGCCCGCGAGGATCATTTCGCGCAGCCGCAGCTGCGCCTTCACGGCCTGCGAGCTGCCGCTGTCGCCGGGCTCGGCGGGGGAGACGGTGGCGACCTTCATCACGCGGCCTGGCTCTCTGGGACGGGACGGATCGGGATCGCGGCGCGCGCGGGCCGCTCCTTCTCGATCATGCGGTCGATGAGGCGGCGCGCCCACATCGAGCCGGCGTCGATGTTGAGGTTGTAGAACTGGTGGTCGGGGTGCTCGTCGATGGCTTTCTGCTGCGCCTCGAGCACGATCTCGTCCTCGCGGAAGATGCCCGAGACGCCCTCGCGCAGCTCGTGCGTGAGGCGCTGCTCGCCCAGGCAGTAGTTGCGCGCGAAGGCCCAGAAGTACAGGCAGGTCTTGTCGGTCTCGGGCGTGATGGTGTTGAGCACGTAGCCGTTGACGCCCTTGCTGCGGTCGCCGGCGTTGTCGTTCGACGGCACCGCGCCGCTGCCCGCCTCGGCCACGCCGACGTCGATGTTCACGGTGCACGGCCCCTCGAAACGGATGATCTGCCAGCGGTCGACCTTGCCCGTGTAGCCGCGCGCATGGCGGATCTGGTTGCCCCAGAACGGCGGCGCGTCGATGTTCTCCATCCAGCGCGTGACGGTGGCCGAGCGGTCGCCGTGCGTGGCCACGAAGGGCGCCTCGGCCACCTCGCGGTTGCCGATCGACGAGCCGTGCACGAAGGTCTCGTGCGTGAGGTCCATGAGGTTGTCGACCACGAGGCGGTAGTCGCAGTTGACGCGGATCATCTTGCCGTCGCCGGCCCAGGCCGGGTCGTCGTTCCAGTGCATGTCGGGCACCAGCGCCGGGTCGGCCTTGGCCGGGTCGCCGGGCCAGATCCACACGAAGCGGTGCTTCTCGACCACCGGAAAGCTGCGCACACAGGCCGAAGGGTTGAGCGTTTCCTGGCTCGGCATGTGGGTGCAGCGGCCCTGGCTGTTGTAGACCAGGCCGTGGTAGCCGCAGACCAGCTCGTCGCCCTCGAGGCGGCCCAGCGACAGCGGCATCAGCCGGTGCCAGCAGGCGTCTTCGAGCGCGGCCACCTGGCCGTCGGTGCGGCGAAACAGCACCACTTTCTGGTTGCAGATGGTGCGTGGCAGCAGCGCGTGACGCACTTCGACGTCGTAGGCGGCGGCATACCAGGCGTTGAGCGGAAAGGCGGTCGTGGGCGTCTTCATGAATACGCAATGTATACAGAACAGCGAGAAATTCCAGAGTTTCACCCCTTAATCGAGGGTAAACACTGACATCTACGTATACAAACAGGCTTTTCACGAAGGCGCTAGGATTCCGCTCGTTCACAGTCACGACGGAGTTCATTCCATGTCCCAGCATGCCGCCCTGCCCGCCCGCTACGACCACGTGGGCAGCTTCCTGCGCCCGCAGTACCTGCTCGAAGCCCGCGAGCAGAAAGCCAAGGGCCAGATCACGCCCGAGCAACTGCGCGAGGTCGAAGACAAGGCCATCACCGAGATCGTCCGCTTCCAGGAAGACATCGGCCTCAAGAGCATCACCGACGGCGAGTTCCGCCGCACCTACTTCCACATCGACTTCCTCGACCAGCTCGGCGGCGTGAAGACCGACATCCCGGTCACCATCCGCCGCCCCGACGGCACCGAGGAACTGGCGCCGCCCGCGATGCGCGTGATCGACAAGGTGCGCCACGTGAAGGACATCCAGCTCGCCGACTTCCAGTACCTCAAGAGCCAGGTCTCGGCCGGCCGCACGCCGAAGGTGACGATCCCCTCGCCGACGATGCTGCACTTCCGCGGCGGGCGCGCGGGCATCAGCAAGGACGCGTACCCCGAGCTCGACCCGGTGTTCTACGACGACGTGGCCAAGGCCTATGGCGACGAGCTGCGCTCACTGGCCGCGGCCGGCTGCACCTACGTGCAGATGGACGACACCAACCTCGCCTACCTGTGCGACGAGCACATGCGCGAAGCCGCCCGCAAGCGCGGCGACGACCCGAACGAACTGCCGCACCGCTACGCCGCCTTCATCAACAAGGTGGTGGCGCAGAAGCCGCCGGGCATGCTGCTGGCCATGCACCTGTGCCGCGGCAACTTCAAGAGCACGCACGCCGCCGCCGGCAACTACGAGCCCGTGGCCGAGGCGCTGCTCAAAGAGATGGACCTCGACGCCTACTTCATGGAATACGACGACGCCCGCTCGGGCGACTTCAAGCCGCTGCGCTACCTGCCCAAGGGCAAGACGGTGGTGCTCGGCCTCGTGACCACGAAGTTCGGCGAGATGGAAGACAAGGACGAGCTCAAGCGCCGCATCGAGGACGCCAGCAAGTACGCCTCGCTCGACCAGCTCGCGCTGTCGCCGCAGTGCGGCTTCTCCAGCACGGTGCACGGCAACAACATCGCCGTCGAAGCGCAGCGCAACAAGCTGCGGCTCGTGGTCGAGACCGCGCAGGAAGTCTGGGGCTCGACCTGACGCGCGGTTTCTGTTGAAGTCGGGGGCATGACGACGACGCAGATTTACTCTGGCCCCCTCAGCATGTTCGGCGCGAAGGTGCAGATCGCCGCGTACGAAAAAGGCATCACTTTCGAACTCACCATGGTGCCGTTCACCACCGACGACGCCTACGAGCCCAAGCACCCCGAGGTGCTGCGCGTGAACCCGGTGAAGCAGCAGGTGCCGGTGCTGGTCGACGACGAGGTGGCGCTGTTCGACTCGACGCAGATCTTCGAGTACCTCGAAGACCGCTACCCGCAGCCCGCGCTGTGGCCCGAAGGCATTGCCGACCGGGCCCGCGCGCGGCAGCTGGAACAGAAGTCGGACGAGGTGTTTTTTCCGAACGTCATCAAGCTCTTCGGCTTGCAGGACGCCATGCAAAGCGCCCCGGCGGTCGCAGCCTGCGCCGCCTGTGCGCGCTTCTACGAAGAGATGGAAGGCCTGCTCGCCACGCGCGAATACCTGGCCGGTCCCTACTCCTTCGCCGACATCGCCTTCTACATGGCGCATGTGTTCGCCGACCGCAAGGGCGCCGGCATGACCGGGGCCACGCCGCGCCTCGTGGCCTGGCGCGAGCGCGTGGGCGCGCGGCCCGCGGCGCGCGCGGTGGTCGATCCGATGATGCGGTTCCTGGCTTCGCAAGGGCGCGGCGTGCCGGCCTTCCTGCAGCGCTGAGCGGGCACCGAGGCATCACCCGCCCATGCCGGACACCCTCTTCGACTGGCTGCCCTCCCCTTCGCAGCATTTTCTTGTCGTCACTTTCGCGTTGCTGGTCTATGTGCTGACCACGCGCACGCGCCGCGAGCAGCGTGCCCCCACCACCGCCATCGCGTGGGTCATGGGGCTGGTGCTCATGCCCTACGTGATCCTGCCGATGTACCTGCTGTTCGGCCAGCGCAAGCTGCGCCCGGCCGGTGCGCCCCGGCCGCCGCGTTCGCTGCCGCCGGGCCACTGGGCGGCCGACCTGATCGAGAGCTTCGGCCTGGCGCCGCCCGGGCGCTGCGCGATCCGCATGCACGCCGACGGCGAGGCCGCGCGCGAGGCGCTGTTCGAGGTGATCGACGGCGCGCGCCAGCGCCTGGACGTGTGCACCTTCATCATCGGCGACGACGCGCTCGGCCACGCCGTGCTGGCGCGGCTCGCGCAGCGCGCGCGCGAAGGCGTCAAGGTGCGCGTGCTGCTCGACGGCTTCGGCGCGCTCTCGCTGCCGCGCCATCACTTCGACCGGCTGCGCGCGGCCGGCGGCGAGGTGGCGGTGTTCCGCCCCTTCTTCAGCCTGCGCCGCATCGGGCCGCGCAACCTGCGCAACCACCGCAAGCTCACCATCGCCGACGACCGCTGGCTGTGGTCGGGCGGGCGCAACCTCGCGGGCGAGTACTTCTCCGGCAACGACAAGCACCCCGAAGCCTGGCACGACCTCTCTTTCGACCTGCAGGGCAGCGTGGCCGCCGCCGCGGCGCGCCAGTTCGATCACGACTGGAGCTCGGTGCGCGGGCGCAAGGCACGCGCCATCACCGCCGCCGACGTGCCCGCGGGCCCCGGCTGCGCGATGGCCCAGTTCCTGCCGAGTGGCCCCGACCAGACCGAGGACACGGCGCATGCGCTGCTCATCGACGCCTGCTTTCGCGCCGAGCACCGCATCCTCGCGATCACGCCCTACTTCGTGCCGGGCGACGGCCTGCGCGACGCGCTGCGCCTCGCCGCGCGGCGCGGCGTGCAGGTGACCATCGCGATGCCCGCGCAGTCGAACCACCGGCTGGCCGACTTCGTGCGCGCACGCGCCATGCGTGACCTCGCACGCGCGGGCGTGAGCTTTCGCATGCTGCCCTTCATGGCCCACGCCAAGGCCGTGGTGGTCGACGACGAACTGGCGATGTGCGGCTCGATCAACCTCGACCTGCGCAGCCTGCTGCTGAACCACGAGGCGGCGGTGGTGTTCTACGGCCACGACGACATCGAATGGCTGGCCGAATGGATCGAGACCACCGCCTCGGCCGGCGAGCCCTACCGCGCGCGGCGTCCGGGGCTGCTGCGCGACGTGGCCGAGGGGCTGCTGCTGACCGTCGCCTTCCAGCTGTAGGCGGGCGGTGCATCGCCCGAGATGCACGAATGCAACACAATTGCAACCAATTGAACATTCGCACTAGAATCGCCACCGGTTCCGGTGGATGACCGTTCTTCCGGAGCCCCCTGCATTGCGGGGCAGCCCGCTCCGGCCCGGCCTCATGGGGCCCACCGAAGCGCCATTCGTACCGCCGTTGTCGTGAGAAAGTGCCCAAATAACAGGCACCACTACAGCGAGGCAAGTTCCCTTCCTACGAGCCCAGAAATTAAGATAAAGGTTCACTGATTGTTGCCACATCGTGGGGAGGAATGAGCGGTCCGCCCGCCCTCTGCACTGAATGAGCAACCAGTAGTCCCCCGCACTTCAGAAGCATCGGCGCCCGTCAGGGCGTATCGCCTTCGGCGACCTCGATGCGATGCAGGAGCGTGACCGGCAAAGGCGGTCGCGGCGGGGTTTGAGCGCTGGGCGCCGGGCGACACCTTCGCGCGGCCCCAAGCGATCCCCTTTGTTGTCGATCACTGCCGGATTCCCCTGAGCACGGGGAGAAAAATCGATGCCTTTCATTGATTCGCTGCTGGCGCTCGCGCGCCGGCTGGGCGCAGCCTTGCCTGTCGTTTTGGCCGTGCTGCTGCCGTTGTCCGCCGCTCCCGCCTGGGCGGCCATGAACGAAGTCGGCCGCGCCACGCCGAGCGTGCACCGCCTGCGCTTCTTCATCGACCCGCAACTGGCGGCCGACATCGGCGCGCCCGAGGCCGGCCGCCGGCTCGCGCAGTACGTGGCCGACCTCAACACCGTGTTCCAGCGCGAGACCGTGCGCAGCTTCACCTTCGACCCCGCGAAAGACCTGCAGATCGTCGCGCCCGGTGCAGCGCCGCCCTGCGGCTTCAACGGCGTGGCCGGCGGCGAGATCGTGCTGTGCGTCGGCCCCTCGAAGCGCGGCTACAGCCACGGCGGCCTGACCACCAGCACCACCTTCCCGCCCACCGGCGTGACCTGGAACCTGAACTGGACCGCCATCCACGACCCGCTGCGCCTGTCGCGCGCCATCACCTCCGCCGCGCCCGAATCCACCGAGAAGGACTACCTCGGGCGCCAGCTCAAGACCCTGCTGCACGAACTGGAGCACGTGTTCGGCGCCGGCTCGGGCGAGTACTACAACGCCATCGCCGTCGCCGACACCACCGAGACCGCGCCCGCCAGCGACCTGGCCCTCGTGAAGCACACCGACCGCTACTGGTGGACGCGCCAGCACTGGCGCCTCGATCCGCTGCTGGGCACCGTGTTCGAGCAGCGCTACGACCCGGCCACCAACCGCGTCGCCACGCTCGGCCTGATCCGTTTCACCGAAGGCACCAAGGCGCAGATCAACACCGACTGGCGCGACTGGCCCAAGCTCGGCAGCTCGAAGTTCATGGCCGCGACCACCGCCACGCAGGTGCGCGTGACCGAGCGCGAGAGCGGCGCCGCGCTGGCCGGCGCGCCCGTCTCGGTGTGGCGCGACCCGGGCGCCGGCAAGCCGCTGGAGCCCATCGCGCAGGGCACGACCAACGCCGAAGGCCGCTTCGTGTTCGACTGGCGTTGCGGCTTCAGCTGCTTCGCCGTCGGCAAGACCACGTTGCTCGTGAAGGCCCAGGCCCCGGGCCGCGCACCGGGCGCCACCTGGTTCACCATCTTCGACGCCTTCGAGCAGAAGGCCGTGCAGGGGCAGGCGGCCTTCTCCATCGACCTGCCGCTGGGCGTGCCCGACAGCCAGAAGCCGGCCGTGTCCCTGGCCGCGCCGGCGATGGCGACCGTGGGGCAGCCCGTGGCGCTGGCGCCCGTGGCGGTCGACAACGTCGGCGTCTTCGGCGTGAAGGTGATCGGCACCGACAGCCTGCCGATCTGCACCTTCACCGCCCCGCCCTACACCTGCCACTGGACGCCGACCGCGCCGGGCGTGCAGATCGTCCGCGTGATCGCCATCGACGCCGCGGGCAATGCCGAGGTCGCGTCGGCGCAGGTGATCGTGCGTGCGCCCGCCGACACCACCGCGCCGACCGTGACGCTGAACGTGCCGCCCATGGCGGCCTCGGCCGCCGGCCTGCCGGTGCGGCTGTCGGCCAGCGCGACCGACGATGTCGGCGTGGCCGAGCTGGCCTTCATCGTCGACGGCAAGACCGTCTGCGCGCTGCGCGCCGCGCCCTACGCCTGCAGCTGGACACCCGCGCGCGCGGGCCTGGCGAATATCGAGCTGCGCGCCACCGATGCGGCGGGCAACGTCGCCACCACCTCGGCCACCGCGCGCGTCGGCGCGGAACTGCGGCCCGAAGACCTGTAAGAGATCGCGTTCAACGCCGGTTCGTGAAGCTGGCGTTGCCCAGCCCGGTGCCGATGGTCAGCACGCCCCAGTGGCGCACGTCGCGCATGAAGGGCAGCTCGCTCAGGCCCTGCACCACCGCGTCGTTGTGCATGAGCACCAGCGTCGCGCCCGAGCCGATGATCGGCAGCCGCCGCCACAGCGCGGCCGGCAGGTGGAAGGCCCGGCTCTCCCAGTCGCCCGGCAGGTTCTGCGCGCCGCGCGCAATCGAGCCGTCGGCGCGGATCAGCCCCGGGCAGCCGATGCCGATGAAAGGCGCGAGCCGGATCTTGCGGCGCTCGGCGTAGACGACCATGTCCTCGAGCATGTCGGCGATGCGCTCGACCATGTGGCTGCGGTTCGGGCCGTCGTCGGCGTGGCGCCACTTTTCTCGCTTGACCACCTTGGCGCGCGAGAAGTCGGACGCCTTGCGGTGGCGCGTCTTCACGATGCCGCAGCGCACGTTGGTGCCGCCGATGTCCACCGCCAGGATGGCGTCGTGCCCCTTCAGCAGCGGCGGCGGCGTCAGGTGCGCCCAGCCGATCAGCCCGCCGTCGTCCACGTTGTGCGACAGCCGGCCCAGCTGCACGTGCACGCCCAGGTCTTCGAGCATCGCGCCCGCCTCCAGGATCGCGCGCTCGCCCACGTCGCTCTCGGGAAAGCCGCCGCCGACCACGATGCGCTGCACCTTGCGCCACGAGGGCTGGCGCATGAAGCGCTGGACCACGAAGGCCAGCTCTTGCGCAAACTCCTCGATGGCGCCGTGCATCACGTCGCCGGCGGCCGTGGCTGTTTTCTCCTGCAACGCGCGGTCGAGCTGCTTCTTGCTCAGGTCGCGCGAATGGGCCGCGCCCAGCGGGTCGCGTCCGGTCTTGCGGCGCCGTTTGCGCCAGCGCTCGAGCAGTTCGCGAAACGCCGTCTGGCTGGCCTGGTCGCCGACGAAGCCGTCCTTGTCGCGCAGCTGCAGGCTGTAGCCGTCCACGCGCAGGCCGGGCAGCTCGCGCAGGCCGTGGATGTCGGGACCGGGGGGCGCGTGCCTGGTTTTTTTCATGACGGTCACTATGGGCCGCCGCGTGGCCCGGGCGCATCGGCTTCGCGCACCACGGCGTGTAGGAGACGGACGGGTACGGCTGGCGCGGCGATGCCGATACACTGATCCGGATGCACCTGCCTCGCAGCTTCTGGCACCCCGCCCTGTGGCTTTTCGCGATGCTCTGGCTGGCCGCCGCCGCACCCCGCGCGCAGGCCGCCGACGAGACGCTCCGCGTCGGCTCCAAGCGCTTCACCGAGTCGTACATCCTGGCCGAGGTGCTGGCGCAGACCGCCGCGCCGCACACCGCCTCGCCGCCCGTCGTGCGTCAGGGGCTGGGCAACACGGCCATCGTGTACGAGGCGCTGCGCTCGGGCGCCATCGACCTGTACGCCGAATACACCGGCACCATCGCACTCGAGATCCTCAAGGGCTCGCCCGCCGACACGCGCGAGGCGATGAATGTGGCGCTCGCACCGCTCGGGCTGGGCGTGGCGATTCCGCTGGGCTTCAACGACGGCTACGCGCTGGCCGTGCGCGCCGCCGATGCCGACAAGCTCGGGCTGCGCACGCTGAGCGACCTGGCCAAACACCCCGAACTGCGCATCGGGCTGTCGAACGAATTCATCGGCCGCGCCGACGGCTGGAAGGGCCTGGCTGCGCGCTACGGCTTCACGCAGACGCCGACCGGGCTCGACCACGGCCTGGCCTACGAGGCGATGACGGCCAAACAGATCGACGCCATCGACATCTACACCACCGACGCCAAGATCGACCACCTCGGCCTGCGCGTGCTCGTGGACGACAAGCAGTACTTTCCGCGCTACGACGCGGTGGTGCTCTATAAGCTCGACCTGCCCGCGCGGCTGCCGAAGGCCTGGGCCGCGTTGCAGGCGCTGGAAGGCAAGATCGACGAGCACGCCATGATCGCGATGAACGCACGCGCCGAACTGCAAGGCGTGCGCTTCGACACCATCGCGCGCGACTTCCTGGCCGGCGCCACCAAGGACGGCAAGACGCCGCCGAGCGCCGCACGCGGCTTCACGGCCAAGCTCTTCGGTCCCGACCTCTGGCCGCTCGCGCGCCAGCACCTGCTGCTGGTGGCGGTGTCGGTCGGCGTGGCCATCCTCATCGGCGTGCCGCTCGCGATCCTCGTGTTTCCGCACCTGCGGCTGCGCGCCGTGGTGCTGGGCTTTGCGAGCGTGATGCAGACCGTGCCCTCGCTGGCGCTGCTCGCGGTGCTGATCTCTTTGCTTGGCGCCATCGGCGCCCTGCCCGCGCTCATCGCGCTCACGCTGTATTCGCTGCTGCCGATCATGCGCAACACCGTGACCGGTCTGGCCGAAGTGCCGAATGGACTTCGGCTGGCCGGCACCGCGCTGGGCATGACGCCGCCGCAGAGCCTTCAGTTGGTGCTGCTGCCTCTCGCGCTGCCCACGTTGTTGGCGGGCGTTCGCACCGCGACAGCCATTGCCATCGGCACGGCCACCATCGCGGCTTTCATCGGCGCGGGCGGCTTCGGTGAGCGCATCGTGACAGGACTCGCGCTCAACGATCGCGAGCTGTTGATGGCGGGAGCGCTGCCGGCTGCGGCCATGGCGCTGATCAGCGAAGGCATCTTCGAGCTGATCGAGTTCCTGATGCGTCGCAGCCGCAGGGCGCCATTGGCCTGAGCTGTTCAGGGCTACGCTCCCGCCGACGCGGTACCTTGCTCCGCGAATGTCCCCCGGGCTTCGCCCTCCTCCTTGATTTCGCTGCGCAAGGCACCGCATCGACGTGAGCGTGTTCAGTGCGGTCGTTGATGGGCTGCGCACCACCGCCGCTTCCCGTGCGCAGGACACTGGGTGCTTCCCGCAGCGAAATCAAGGAGGAGGCCGCAGGCCGGGGGACATTCGCGGAGGGAAGTACCCGGTGGCCTGCGCACGCGCCCCGAACCAAGCGGACATAAAAAAGCCCCCAAACAGGGGGCTTTCAACGAGACAAGAAGAAGCGTCAGGCCAACGTGTAAGCCGTCTTCACCGTCGTGAAGAACTCCTGCGCATACTTGCCCTGCTCCCGCGGCCCATAGCTCGATCCTTTGCGACCACCGAAGGGCACGTGATAGTCCACCCCCGCCGTCGGCAGGTTCACCATCACCATCCCTGCCTGGCTGTGGCGCTTGAAGTGCGTCGCGTACTTCAGCGAGGTCGTCGCAATGCCGGCCGACAAACCGAACTCGGTGTCGTTGGCCGTCGCCAGCGCCTCTTCGTAGTTCTTCACGCGGATCACGCTCGCCACCGGCCCGAACACCTCCTCGCGGTTGATGCGCATGTTCGCGGCGGACTCGCTGAACAGTGCGGGCGACATGTAGTAGCCATCGGTCTCCAGCTTCAGCAGCTCACCGCCGGCCGCCAACGTGGCGCCCTCGCCCTTGCCGATGGCGACGTATTCCATGTCCTGGTCGAGCTGCGACTTCGACGACACCGGCCCCACGTCCGTGCCCTGCGCCAGCGCATCGCCGACCTTGATCTTCGCCATGCGCGCCTTCATCGCCTCGATGAACTTCGGGTAGATGCCCTCGGTCACGATCAGGCGGCTCGACGCCGTGCAGCGCTGGCCGGTCGAGTAGAACGCGCTCTGCACGCTGAGCTCCACGGCCTGCGCGAGGTCGGCGTCGTCGAGCACCACCTGCGGGTTCTTGCCACCCATCTCGAGCTGCACCTTCTTGTGGTTGGTGACGCACTGGACCGCGATGTTGCGGCCCACGCCCACCGAGCCCGTGAAGCTGATCGCATGGATGCCGGGGTGGTTCACCAGCGCATCGCCGATCACGCTGCCGCGCCCCATCACGAGGTTGAACACGCCGGCCGGAATGCCCGAGCGGCTGATGATCTCGGCCAGCGCCCACGCGCAGCCCGGCACGAGGTCGGCGGGCTTGAGCACCACGCAGTTGCCGAAGGCCAGCGCAGGCGCGATCTTCCAGGCGGGAATGGCGATGGGGAAGTTCCACGGCGTGATGAGCCCGACCACGCCCACCGGCTCGCGCGTGATCTCCACGCCGATGTTCGGGCGCACCGAAGGCAGCACCTCGCCCGACAGGCGCAGGCACTCGCCCGCGAAGAACTTGAAGATCTGCCCCGCGCGCGTGGCCTCGCCGATGCCTTCGGCCTTGGTCTTGCCTTCTTCGCGTGCGAGCAGCGTGCCGAGCTCTTCCTTGCGCGCGAGGATCTCGGTGCCGATCTTGTCGAGCGCGTCGGAGCGCGCCTGGATGCTGCCCGTCGCCCAGGCGGGGAAGGCGGCGGTGGCTGCTGCCACGGCGGCATCGACCTGGCCCTTGTCGCCCTGCGTGTACTGGCCCAGCACGTCGGCCAGGTTGCTGGGGTTGATGTTGGGGCTGTAGCTTTGGCCAGCCAGCCATTCGCCATTGATGAGGTTGTTGAATTCAGTCATCGTCGATGTCCTTGTGTGCGTGTTGCGGTGAGGAGGTTGGAAAAGTCCCAAGGCTAGGTGGCGCCTTCGGACTCCACGTAGAGGGCGTACAGCGAATGGCTGGCCGCCATGTAGAGGCGGTTGTTCTTGGGGCCGCCGAACGTCAGGTTGGCACAACGTTCGGGCAGGCGGATGAAACCGATGGGCTTGCCTTGCGCATTGAAGATCTTGACGCCATCGAGGTCTTCGGATTTCGCCTGCGGCTGATAGACCTTCATGCCGTTGCCAGCATCGACGGGTTCGGGAGCGACGGCGCCGTTCCAGCCCCAGCCCATCCAGAGATTGCCGTCGCGGTCGACGCGAAAGCCATCGAGCGCCGCGGCGCCCGTGCCGTCGATGAGCTTCAGCTTGTTCGACACGCTGCCATCGGCCGCCACGTCGTAGCTCCAGAGGCTGCGGTTGGGCGTGCCCTTCCACTCGACAACGTAGAGCTTTTTCTCGTCCGGCGAGAAGGCCAGGCCATTCGGGTTCACGAGGTCGGTGATCACCGCCGAGAGCTGGCCGTCGGGCGTGAGGCGGTACACGTTGGTCGTCGCCTGCTCGGGCGCGGCCTTCTCGCCTTCCCACGTGCCCGAGATGCCGAAGAGCGGATCGGTGAACCACACGGTGTCGTCCGATTTCACGACCACGTCGTTCGGCGAGTTCAGGCGCTTGCCCTGGTAGCGGTCGGCCAGCACGGTCACGCGCCCGTCGGATTCGGTGCGCACCACGCGCCGCGTCACCGAGTGCTCGCAGCTGATGAGGCGGCCCTGCCGGTCGCGCGTGTTGCCGTTGCAGTAGCCGGCGTTCGCCTTGTGGACCTTGAACTCGCCGGTCTTTTCCTCGTAGCGCATCAGACGGTTGTTCGGAATGTCGCTGCACACGAGGTAGCCCTCGCGCGGCAGGTACACCGGGCCCTCGGCCCAGCGCATGCCCGTGCCGACCTGCTCGAGCGTGCTGCTGTAGATGCGGTACTTCGCAAAGCTGGGGTCGAGGATCAGCACCGACGGGTCGGGATAGCGCTGCTGCGGCTTGTAGGGAAACGACTGGGCGCCCGCGGCGGCGGCCACGGCGCCGAGTGCCGAGCCGGCAGCCGCTTGCAGCAGGCGACGGCGATCCATGTGCTTGTTCATTCAGTCTCCTTGGATGTTTCAGCCGTCAGCGCACGAAGGCACCGGGCGCTCAGCGGACCATGCAGGGGCGCTTGTTGTCGAAGGTCCAGTTCGGAATGAGGAACTGCATCGCCTGCGCATCGTTGCGCGCGCCCAGGCCATGCTTCAGGTACAGCTGGTGCGCCTTCTCGACCTCGGCCATGTCGAGCTCGATGCCCAGGCCGCCGCGCGTGGGCACCTGCACGAGGCCGCCCTCGATCTGCAGCGGCGCCTTCGTGAGGCGCTGGCCGTCCTGCCAGATCCAGTGCGTGTCGATGGCCGTGACCTTGCCGGGTGCGGCCGCAGCCACGTGCGTGAACATCGCGAGCGACACGTCGAAGTGGTTGTTCGAATGCGAGCCCCAGGTCAGGCCCCAGGCCTGGCACAGCTGCGCCACGCGCACCGAGCCCTGCATCGTCCAGAAGTGCGGGTCGGCCAGCGGAATGTCGACCGACTGCAGCGAGAGGCTGTGCACCATCTCGCGCCAGTCGGTGGCGACCATGTTGGTGGCGGTGGGCAGGCCGGTGGCGCGGCGGAACTCGGCCATCACCTCGCGGCCCGAGAACACGCCCTCGGCGCCGCACGGGTCTTCGGCATAGGCCATCACGCCGTGCAGGTCGCGGCACAGGCGGATGGCGTCGGCCAGCAGCCAGCCGCCGTTGGGGTCGAGCGTGACGCGCGCCTGCGGAAAGCGTTCGTGCAGCGCGCGGATCGCCTCGACCTCTTCCTCGCCGCGCAGCACGCCGCCCTTGAGCTTGAAGTCGGTGAAACCGTAGCGCGCATGCGTGGCCTCGGCCAGGCGCACGATGGCCTCAGGCGTCATCGCTTCTTCATGGCGCAGGCGGAACCAGTCGTTGTCGGCGTTCGGGTCGGTCTCGTATGCGAGATCGGTCTTCGTGCGGTCGCCGACGTAGAAGAGGTAGCCGAGCATCTGCACCGCATCGCGCTGCTGGCCTTCGCCGAGCAGCGCGGCCACGGGCACGCCCAGGTGCTGGCCCAGGAGGTCGAGCAGCGCGGCTTCGGCGGCGGTCACGGCGTGGATGGTCACGCGCAGGTCGAAGGTCTGCAGGCCGCGCCCGCCACTGTCGCGCGCGGCAAACGCGCTGCGCATGCGGTTGAGCACGGCGTTGTGGTTGCCGATGGGCTGGCCCACGATGAGGTCGCGTGCGTCTTCGAGCGTCTGGCGGATCTTCTCGCCGCCCGGCACTTCGCCCACGCCGGTGTGGCCGGCGCTGTCGGTGAGGATCAGCAGGTTGCGCGTGAAGAACGGGCCGTGCGCGCCGCTGAGGTTCATCAGCATGCTGTCGTGGCCCGCGACGGGCACGACGCGCATGGCGGTGACGACGGGCGCGCCCGACACGACGGGGGAGGCAGCGGATTCAGGAGAGGTCATCTTCGGGCTCGGTGGCTCAGTCTGCGGTGATGTGGCGGGTGTCGATCAATGTCTTCCATCGCGCCCACTCGCGCAACTGGAAGGCGGTGAAGTCCTCGGGCGTGCTGGCGACGATTTCCAGGCCCTGGTCGAGCATGCGTTTCTTGGTCTCGGGGTCCTGCATGGCGGCGATGACCGCCTCGCTCAGCTTCTTCTTCGTGGCAGCGGGCAGGCCCTTGGGCGCAGCCATGCCCTGCCACGAGTAGACCTCCGCGCCCTTCACGCCGGCCTCGGCGAGCGTGGGCACGTCGGGCAGCACGGGCGAGCGCTTGTCGCCGGTGACGGCCAGCGCGCGCAGCTTGCCGGCGCGGATGTGCGGCAGCACGGCGTTCACGTTCTGGAACGAGAAGTCGACCTGGTTGCCCAGCAGGTCGTTCACGGCCGGCGCGCCGCCCTTGTAGGGCACGTGCACGCCTTCGGTCTTCGATTGCTGCCAGAAGAGTTCGGCCGACAGGTGGTCGGACGAGCCGTTGCCCGAGCTCGCGAACGAGACCTTGCCGGGCGTCTTGCGCAACAGCGCGAGCACGTCGGCCACGCTGCGCTCGGGCCGCGCGACATTCGCCACGAGCACGTTGGGCGCCTGCACGGGCACGCTGATGTAGTCGAAGTCCTTGGTGGCGTCGTAGGGCACGCTCTTCTGCAGGTGCGGTGTGACGACGAAGGCGCCGAGCGACGACACCAGCAGCGTGTAGCCGTCGGGCAGTGCGCGCCGCACGAAGCCGGTGCCGATGGTGCCGGTGGCGCCGGGCCGGTTGTCGACCACGAAGCTGCCGCCCAGCTTGGCCTGCAGCTGCTGCGCCAGCGCGCGCGCCACCATGTCGGTGGAGCCGCCGGCCGGGAACGGCACGATGATCGTCACGGGCTTCTGCTGCGGCCATGCATCGGCCTGCGCCGAGGCGTGCAGCGGCGACAGCAGCGCGGTGGCGGCGAGCGCGAAGCCCGTCGCCAGGAATTGCATTCTCTTCATGCGCGGTGGTCCGATCAGGAAGAAAGGCGAACGGCCTGGCGCGCGAGCAGCTTCCACTCGCCGCCCTGCTTCTGCCAGACGCCAAGGATCTTCAGCGCAACCTTGCCGGGCTTGCCCGAGTCGTTGGTGTCGGCCGTGAGCGTGTGGCGCACGATGGTGGTGTTTCCGTCGACGACCTTGATGGTCTGGTCGGTGATGGCGATGGTCACGAAGTCGGACTTGCCGTCGAGCAGGTCGCTGATGAAGCTGGCCTGCGTGTCGACCTTGCCGCCCGAATGGCCGTAGCTCAGGTCGTCGGCCACCAGTGCGCGCAGCGCGGCGGGCGTCGGGTCGACCATGGCGACGCGCAGCCGCTCGGCGGCCGCCGCAACTGCGGGTTCGGCCGCTGCGCCGCTGCTGCTGCCACCGCTGGCGGCACAACCCGCGAACACGGCGGTCGCTGCGGCGGCGAGCAGGAATTTTCTGATGAGCATGTCGTTGTCTCCTGTTTGTTTTGTGGTGCGGTCGACTGCGATCAGTGCCGGCTTACTGCGGGCCGAGCGTGTCGATGAGCGCCTTCAGTGCGTCCATCTCGTCGGGCTTCAGGTCGGTCAGCGGCGCGCGCACGGGGCCGGCGTCGTGGCCGACAAGCTTGGCGCCCGCCTTCACGATGCTCACGGCGTAGCCGGGCACGCGGTTGCGCAGTTCCAGGTAGGGCATGAAGAAGTTCTTCAGCAGGCGGTGCTGCGTGGCCATGTCGTCGTTGGCGACCGCGTGATAGAAGTCCATCGCCGTCTTCGGGATGAAGTTGAAGACCGCCGACGAGTACACGGGCGTGCCCATGGCCTTGTAGGCCGCGGCATACACCTCGGCCGTGGGCAGGCCGCCCAGGTAGGCGAAGCGGTCGCCCATCTTCTGGAAGATCGCGACCATGGCTTCGATGTCGCCCACGCCGTCCTTGAAGCCCACGAGGTTCGGGTTGCGCTCGGCCAGGCGGGCCAGCGTGTCGGGCTTGAGGCGGCTGCTGGCGCGGTTGTAGACGATCACGCCGAACTTCACGCTCTTGCACACGGCCTCGACGTGCGCGGCCAGGCCTTCCTGGCCGGCTTCGGTGAGGTAGTGCGGCAGCAGCAGGATGCCGTGCGCGCCGGCCTTCTCTGCCGCTTGCGCGCATTGGATGGCGAAGCGCGTTGGGCCGCCGGCGCCGGCAATGATCGGCACCACGCCGCGGCAGGTGTCGACCGCGGTCTGGATGATGCCGGGGTACTCGTCACCCGTCAGCGAGAAGAACTCGCCCGTGCCGCCCGCGGCGAACAGCGCGCTCGCGCCGTAGGGCGCCAGCCATTCGAGGCGCTCGATGTAGCCCTTCTTGTTGAAGTCGCCGTTGCTGTCGAAGTCGGTCAGCGGGAACGAGAGCAGGCCGGAGCCCATGATGGTCTTGAGTTCTTGCGGGTTCATCGGAAGTCGTCCAGTGAAAAAGAGAAATGAGGAAAAGAGAAAAGCAGAAGAAGGGGCCGCTCAGTCGAGCTTGAGATTGGCCTGCTGGATGACCTGCGCCCAGCGCGCGCGCTCCTTGGCGAAGAACTGGTCCTGCTCGGGCGCGGTCATGGTCACGACCTCGGCGCCCTGCCCCGCAAGCCGCGCCCGGATGTCGGGCGTGCGGATGATGCGGACCAGTTCCTTGTTGAGCCGGGCGATCACCGCGTCAGGGGTGCCGCGCGCCGCGACCACGCCCTGCCATGTGCCCGACTCGTAGCCGGGAACGCCCTGCTCCGCGATGGTCGGCACGCTGCCGATCAGCGGCATGCGCGTCGACTTCGACACCGCGATGAGCTTGAGCTTGCCGCTCTGTACATGCGGGTACGTGGCCAACATGCCGTTCATGAGCACCTGCGTCTGGCCCGCGACGGTGTCGAGCACGGCCTGCACGCCGCCCTTGTAGGGCACGTACTCCCACTTGGCGCCGCTCTTGCGCTGCAACTCGACGCCGGCCAGGTGCGCGGTGCTGCCGCTGGCGGTGACGGCGAAGTTGAGGTCGCTCTTCTTCGACAGCTCGACCAGCTCCTTCAGCGTGCTGGCCTGCACCGACGGGTGCACCACCAGCAGGTGCGGCGAGTAGGCCAGCATGGCCACGCTGCGCAGGTCCTTCGACGGGTCGAACGGCAGCTTGGGGTACAGCGACGGGCTGATGGCCAGCGCGCCGAGGTCGCACAGCATGAGCGTGTGGCCGTCGGCCGGCGCCTTGGCCAGCATGTCGGCGCCGAGGTTGCCGTTGGCGCCCGCGCGGTTCTCGATGACCACGGGCTGGCCCAGCGCCTCGGACAGCGGCTGGCCGATGGCGCGCGCAATGATGTCCGACGAGCCGCCCGGCGGGTACGGCACGATGAGACGGATGGGCTTGGAAGGCCAGGTGCCGCCCGCCCCTTGCGCAAACGCGTGCAAGGGCAGGCTGGCGGCCAGTGTGGTGGCGAGGGCGGCGCCGAGCGCGCCGCGTCGGTTGACGGTCATGGGGGCTGTCTCCTGAAGTTCGATGCAGGCATGCGGGGCCGCGATGGCGCCGCATGTTATCAGTCATCGTACAACTAGAAAATCAGCTTGTCCAGACTTGAGCCCCGAAAACCCGGGGAGAACTCAGCGCGAAGGGGTGTTGTCGGACGAGGCGCCGCCGTTTCCGGCCGCCTCCGCCCTGGCTTTCTGTTGTTGCGCGGCTTCCTGCGCCATGCGCAGCCGCTCGCGGCTGTTGGTCAGGTGGATGCGCATCGCGGCGCGTGCCGACTCGGGGTCGCGGCGCGCGATGGCCGCGTAGATTTCCTCGTGCTCGCGGTTCACGCGGCTCAGGTAGCTGCCGTCCTGCACGCGGATCGCGCTGATGCGCGTGCGCGGGATGATCGTCGTGCCCAGGTGCCGCATGATGTCGGCAAAGTAGGGGTTGCCGGTCGACTGCGCGATCTCCAGGTGGAAGGCGAAGTCGGGTCCCACGGTGTCACCGCCCACCTTGACGTTCTGCTCGAACGCGTCGAGCGCCTGGCGCATCGCCACCAGTTGCTCGTCGGTGCGCCGGCTCGCGGCCAGCCCGGCGGATTCGGTCTCCAGGCTGATGCGCAGCTCGAGCACGGCGAGCACGTCGACCGAGGTCGCGATCTCGCCGGGATCGAGGCGGAACACCCCGCCCATGCCGCCCGGACGCGGCTGCAGCACGAAGGTGCCCACGCCGTGCAGCGTCTCGACCAGCCCGCCCGCCTGCAGCTTGGACAGCGCCTCGCGCACCACGGTACGGCTCACGCCGTAGGCCTGCATGATGGCCGACTCGGTCGGCAGCTTGTCGCCGGGGCGCAGCGACTGGCTGCGGATCTTCTCGCCCAGGTCTTCCACCAGCCCGTTCGCCAGGCCGCGCGCGCGCTGGCGCGGCCGCCCCACGAAAGCGGCGTTGCCCGCCGGGTTGTCAGCGGTCGTTGTCTGAACTTCGGGATTACCCGCAGTCGTTGAGGCCATGACGACGATCATAATCCCCTCACAGTTGTACGACAACAGATAACTTATCACCTAAAAACGGTGACGACGTTGTCCACCTCCTCCGCTTCCCCTCACACATCCCGAAGACATGTCGACGCCTGAAGCCCCCTCCCCCCAGCTCGGCCGCCTGCTGCTGACCGGCGCCGCCGGCGGCCTGGGCCGCGTGCTGCGCGAACGGCTCGCGCCTTTTGCGAACGTGATCCGCCTTTCCGACATCGCCGACATCGCGCCGGCCACGGGCGCGCATGAAGAAGTCGTGCCCTGCGACCTGTCCGACAAGGCCGCGGTCGACGCGCTGGTGGCCGGCTGCGACGCCATCGCCCATTTCGGCGGCGTGTCGGTGGAGCGCCCGTTCGAAGAAGTGCTCGAAGCCAACATCAAGGGCGTGTTCAACCTGTACGAAGCCGCGCGCCGCCACGGCGTGAAGCGCGTGGTGTTCGCCAGCTCGAACCACGTGATCGGCTTCTACAAACAAGACGAACACATCGACGCACACGCCGCGCGCCGACCCGACGGCTACTACGGCCTGTCGAAGTCTTTCGGCGAAGACATGGCGCAGTTCTATTTCGACCGCTGGGGCATCGAGACGGTGAGCATCCGCATCGGCTCGTCGTTCCCCGAGCCGCTCAACCGCCGCATGATGAGTACGTGGCTCAGCTACCGCGACCTCACGACGCTGATCCAGAAGTCGCTCTTCACGCCCAACGTGAAGCACACGGTGGTCTACGGCATGTCGGCCAACCGCGACCTGTGGTGGGACAACGCCGCCGCCACGCACCTGGGCTTCGTGCCACAAGACAGCTCCGAGGTGTTCCGCGACAAGGTCGAAGCGCAGCCACCGGTGGCGCCCACCGACCCGAACGCCATCTACCAGGGCGGCGCCTTCACCGCACAAGGCCCGTTCGGCGACTGAACGGGCCGCACCGCATGCAAGCCGAACTCGTTCTCGACGCGCGCAACGGCACGGGCGAAAGCCCGGTGTGGCTGGCCGCGCAGCAGGCGCTGTACTGGGTCGACATTCCCGCGCGCACGCTCAACCGCTGGCACGCCGCCGAAGGCCATGCGCAGTGGCACGCCGACGAAATGATCGCCTGCATCGCACCGCGCGCCGACCGGCCCGGCGAATGGATCGCCGGCATGGAAAGCGGCCTGTTCGCACTGCGCGAGCGCACCGACGGCACGCTCGCGGCCACGCCGCTCGCCCCGGTGGCGCACGCCGCGCCGGGCATGCGTTTCAACGACGGTCGCTGCGACCGGCAGGGCCGCTTCTGGGCCGGCACGATGCTGCTGGACATGGCCGCGGGCGCGCGCGTCGGCCGCCTGTACCGCCACGGCCCCGGCGACGACGGCGCGGCCTTGCAACTGGACGACCTGATCGTTCCCAACGGCCTGGCCTTCAGTCCCGACGGCCGCACGATGTACCTGTCGGACTCGCACCCGAGCGTGCAGGCCGTCTGGGCCTTCGACTACGACACCGACACCGGCACGCCGAGCAACCGCCGTCTCTTCGTCGACATGAATCCCCTGCCCGGCCGACCCGACGGCGCGGCCATGGACGTCGACGGCTGCTACTGGATCTGCGGCAACGACGCCGGCCTGGTGCACCGCTTCACGCCCGACGGCCGGCTCGACCGTTCGCTCGCCGTGCCGGTGAAGAAGCCCGCCATGTGCGCCTTCGGCGGCCCGGGCCTCGACACGCTGTTCGTCACCTCGATCCGCCCCGGCGGCATCGACCTGTCGGACCAGCCGCTGGCCGGCGGCGTGTTCGCGCTGCGCCCCGGCGTGGCGGGCGTGCCCGAGCCGGCCTTCGGCGGCTGACCCTTTTCTTTTTTATTGACGACAACCACCAAGAGGACGAGACAAATGAAGCTCTACAAGACACTCATCGCACTTGCTGCCGGCGCGGCGGCCGCGTTGACCACGCTGGCTGCCGGCGCCACCGAGTTCCGCTCGGCCGACATCCACCCCGACGACTACCCCACCGTGACCGCCGTGAAGTTCATGAGCGAACGGCTCAAGGCGCTGTCCGGGGGCAAGCACAGCATCAAGGTCTTCAACAACAGCGCGCTCGGCAACGAGAAGGACACGATCGAGCAGACCAAGATCGGCGCGCTGCAGATGGTGCGCGTGAACATCGCGCCCATGAACAACATCTGCCCCGAGACGCAGGTGCCGACCATGCCCTTCCTGTTCCGTTCGGTGGAGCACCTGCACAAGGTGCTCGACGGCCCGGTCGGCGAAGAGATTTTGAAGTCGTGCGAGAAGCAGGGCTTCGTGGGCCTGGCCTACTACGACAGCGGCGCGCGCTCGATGTTCACGGCCAAGAAGCCGGTGCGCAACTTCGCCGACATGAAGGGCCTGAAGGTGCGCGTGCAGCAGTCCGACCTGTGGGTGTCGATGCTCGAGGCCATGGGCGCCAACGCCACGCCGATGCCCATGGGCGAGGTCTACACGGGCCTGAAGACCGGCCTCATCGACGCCGCCGAAAACAACTACCCCACCTACGAAAGCGCGCGCGCCTTCGAGGTCGCCAAGTACTACAGCAAGACCGAGCACTCGATGGCGCCCGAGATGCTGCTGTTCTCCAAGCGCGCGTGGGACAAGCTCTCCGCCGAAGAGCAGGGCTGGCTGCGCCAGGCCGCCAAGGAATCGGTGCCCTACATGCGCAAGCAGTGGCAGGAGCGTGAAGTGAAGTCGCTGGCCACGGTGAAGGCCGGCGGCGCCGAGATCATCGACGTCGACAAGGCCCCGTTCCAGGCCGCGATGAAGCCGGTGTACGACAAGTTCATCACGGACGCGAAGCTCAAGGACCTGGTCAAGCGCGTCCAGGACACGAAGTAAACAGGGCTCGCCCCCAGGCTTCGCGCACTTCGTGACCCTGCACCCCTGCCGGGGGCCACGAAGAGGCGGAGCCTCTCCATTTTTCGCGCTGGAAATATGTACACCAAACTTTGCCGCACGCTCGCCCGTGCCTGCATGTGGTTGGGCATCCTCGGTCTCGTCGCGGTGATCTGCGCCGTGAGCTGGCAGGTGTTCGGCCGCTACGTGCTCAACAACACTCCCACCTGGGCCGAGAGCCTCGCGCTGCTGCTGGTGCTCTACGTGACCATGCTGGGCGTGGCTGTGGGCGTGCGCGACGCGGGCCACATCGGGCTCGAATCGTTCCTCGTGCTCGCACCCGACTGGCTGCGCCTGAAGATGGAATACCTCATCCACGCGCTGATCCTGCTGTTCGGCCTGGCCATGGCCTGGAACTGCGCCTCGCTCGCCGAATCGGTGTGGGACTACCGCCTGCCCACGCTGTGGATTTCCGAAGGCTGGAAGTACGTGCCCGCCGCCGTGTCGGGCGTCCTCATCGTGATGTTCTCGATCGAACACATCATCGCGCTCGCCCAAGGCCGCGAAGTCGAACCCGCCTGGGGCTGAACCTCATCATGACGACCCCTCTTCTCATTCTCTGCCTCTCGTTCACGCTGTTCCTGCTGCTCGGCGTGCCGGTGGCGTTCTCGATCGGCCTCTCGGCCCTGGCCACGCTGCTGTACGAAGGCCTGCCGCTCGCGGTGGGCTTCCAGCAGATGACCTCGGGCATGGGCATCTTCTCGTTCCTGGCCATTCCCTTCTTCATCTTCGCCGGCGAGCTGATGCTCTACGGCGGCATCGCGGACCGCATCGTCAACTTTGCGCGCAACCTCGTGGGCCACGTGCGCGGCGGCCTCGGCATGTCGAACGTGGTGGCCTGCACCCTGTTCGGCGGCGTCTCGGGCTCGCCCGTGGCGGACGTCTCGGCCATGGGCGCCGTGATGATCCCGATGATGAAGAAGGAGGGCTACCACGCCGACTACGCGGTCAACGTGACGACCCACGCGGCCTTGGTCGGCGCGCTGATGCCCACCAGCCACAACCTCATCATCTATTCGCTCGCAGCGGGCGGCAAGGTGTCGATCGCGGCGCTGATCCTGGCGGCACTGCTGCCGGCCGCCGTGCTCACGCTGAGCAACCTCGCGGCCGCCTACCTCGTGGCCGTGAAGCGCGGCTACCCGGCCGGCAGCTTCCCGGGCTGGGCCATCGTGGCGCGCTCGTTCGCGGCGGCGCTGCCGGGCCTGTTCATCGTGGTGCTGATCCTCGGCGGCATCCTGTCGGGCATCTTCACGGCGACCGAGTCGGCGGCGGTGGCGGTGCTCTATGCGCTGGCGCTCACGATCTTCGTGTACCGCACGCTGAAGTGGGAGCACTTCATCAAGGCCGCCTCGAAGGCCGTGCGCACCACGGGCGTGATCCTGCTGCTGATCGGCATCTCGAGCACCTTCGGCTACCTCATCAGCCTGTACGGCGTGGCCGAGCTCACGGGCCAGATGCTGTCGCAGGTGACGACGACGCCGTGGATGATCTTCCTGCTCATCAACATCATCCTGTTCGTGCTGGGCACCTTCCTGGACATGGCCGCGACCATCCTGCTGTGCACACCGATCTTCCTGCCCATTGCACAGCAGTACGGCATGACCTCGGTGCAGTTCGGCGTGGTGATGCTCATCAACTGCGCGCTCGGCCTGAACACGCCGCCGGTGGGCACCACGCAGTTCGTCGGCTGTGCCATCGGCGGGGTGTCGGTGGGCACGGTGATGCGCACGATCTGGCCCTTCTATGGCGCATTGATCTTTGCGCTCGGGGTCGTTACCTTTGTTCCCGCGTTTTCCACCTGGCTGCCCGGCCTGTTCATGGTCGTGAAGTAAAGACAGAAGAAAGGGCCTCCCGATGGCCGATGCGAACACCCGACCGCCGCTGTACATCCGCATCCACGCGGCCGACAACGTCGCCATCGTCGCGAACGACGGCGGCCTGAAGGCCGGCACGGCCTTCGACGACGGCCTGGTGCTGGTCGACACCGTGCCCCAGGGCCACAAGGTGGCGCTCGTCGACCTGGCCGAAGGCGACGCCATCCGCCGCTACAACGTGGTGATCGGCTACGCGCTCAAGGCGCTGCCGCGCGGCAGCTGGGTGCACGAGCGCGTGATGCGCATGCCGGTCGCGCCCGAGCTCGACGGCCTGCCCATCGCCACAGTCAAGCCCCCTGCCCTGCCGCCGCTCGAGGGCTACACCTTCGAGGGCTACCGCAACGCCGACGGCTCGGTGGGCACGCGCAACATCCTCGCGATCACGCAGACCGTGCAGTGCGTGGCGGGCGTGACCGAGTTCGCCGTGCAGCGCATCAAGGCCGAGCTGCTGCCGAAGTACCCGCATGTGGACGACGTGGTGGCGCTCGAACACAGCTACGGCTGCGGCGTGGCCATCGACGCGCCCGACGCCATCGTGCCGATCCGCACCCTGCGCAACATCAGCCTCAACCCCAACTTCGGCGGCGAGGTGATGGTCGTGAGCCTGGGCTGCGAGAAGCTGCAGCCCGAGCGACTGCTGCCGCCCGGCACCATCCCCATCGCCGACCAGCGCGGCGCGCCCGCCGACGACCTCGACGTGGTCTGCCTGCAGGACGACGCGCACGTCGGCTTCATGTCGATGATCGATTCGGTGATGCGCCAGGCCGACGCGCACCTCGCGCGGCTGAACCAGCGCCGGCGCGAGACCGTGCCCGCGAGCGAACTCGTCGTGGGCGTGCAGTGCGGCGGCAGCGACGCCTTCTCGGGCGTCACCGCCAACCCGGCCGTGGGCTTTTGCACCGACCTGCTGGTGCGCGCGGGCGCCACCGTGATGTTCTCGGAAGTCACCGAGGTGCGCGACGGCATCGACCAGCTCACCTCGCGCGCGGCCACGCCCGAAGTGGCCGACGCCATGATCCGCGAGATGGCCTGGTACGACGCCTACCTCGACAAGGGCCGCGTCGACCGCAGCGCCAACACCACGCCGGGCAACAAGAAAGGCGGGCTGTCGAACATCGTCGAGAAGGCGATGGGCTCGATCGTCAAGTCGGGCTCGGCGCCGATCACCGGCGTGCTCGCGCCCGGCGAAAAGCTGGCGCACAAGGGCCTCATCTACGCCGCCACGCCGGCCAGCGACTTCATCTGCGGCACGCTGCAGCTGGCGGCCGGCATGAACCTGCATGTGTTCACCACCGGCCGCGGCACGCCCTACGGCCTGGCCGAGGTGCCGGTGATCAAGGTCGCCACGCGCAGCGACCTCGCGCGCCGCTGGCACGACCTGATGGACGTGAACGCGGGCCGCATCGCCGACGGCGAGGCCAGCATCGAGGACATCGGCTGGGAGATGTTCCGCCTGATGCTCGAGGTGGCCAGCGGCCGCAAGAAGACCTGGGCCGAGCACTGGAAGCTGCACAACGCGCTGGTGCTGTTCAACCCGGCACCGGTCACCTGATCGACTCACCCTCACGGAGCACAGCCATGGAAGACCTCAAGGACAAGACCGCCCTCGTCACCGGCGCCAGCACGGGCATCGGCGCCGCGGTGGCCATCGCGTTCGCCGCGCGCGGCATGCGCGTGGCCGTGCACTACAACAGCTCGGCCGAGGCGGCGACCCGCGTGGTCGACACCATCCGCGCCGCCGGCGGCACGGCCTTTGCGCTGCAGGCCGACGTGCGCGACACGGCTGCGATCCGCGCCTGCGTGCAGGAAACCACGGCGCAGTTCGGCCGCATCGACGTGCTCGTGAACAACGCCGGCAGCCTGGTCAAGCGCATGCCCATCGCCGAGTTCGACGATGCGCTGTTCGACGAGGTCATGCACATCAACGCGCGCTCGGTGCTGGCCTTCTGCCGCGAGACGGTGCCGCAGATGCGCAAGCAAGGCAGCGGCGCCATCATCAACGTGACCTCGGTGGCCGCGCGCACCGGCGGTGGCCCCGGCGCCTACCTGTACGCGGGCGCCAAGGGCTTCGTGAGCACGGCGACACACGGCCTGGCCCGGGAACTGGTGGGCGACCGCATCCGCGTGAACGCGGTGGCACCGGGCGTGATCCAGACGCCGTTCCAGGACCGCTTCTCGACGCCCGCGATGCTCGAGACCTTCAAGACCGGCATCCCGATGGGGCGCCTGGGCACGGCCGACGAATGCGTGGGCGCCTTCCTGTACCTCGCGTCCGAACAGCTCTCGGCCTACGTGACGGGACAGGTGCTCGAGGTGAACGGCGGGCAGTACATGCCGTGAAGCCCCCGCCTTCTCAGCACAACAGATCAACAACGGAGACAGAGACATCATGCAAAGAAGCCAGTTCGTCCGCGGCATTGCCGCCCTTTCGGCCACCGCCGCGCTTTCGCTCGGCCTGGCCGCGCCCGCCGCGGCGCAAGCCAACGACTTCCCGAACCGCACCATCGAGTTGCTCGTGCCCTACCAGCCCGGCGGCGGCACCGATGGGCTGGCGCGCGCGTTCTCCGAGGCGAGCCGCAAGCACATCTCGCAGAGCATCGTGATCGTCAACCGCCCCGGCGCGGGCGGCGCCATCGGCTGGACCGAGGTGATCAACGCCAAGCCCGACGGCTACAAGCTCGCGGTGCTCACCGTGGAGCTGCTCACGCTGCCGCACCTGGGCCTGGCCAAGTTCAACTACGACGACTTCCAGCCCATTGCGCAGCTCAACGCCGACCCGGCCGCGATCACCGTGAAGGCCGATGCGCCGTGGAACACGATCGAAGAGTTCCTGGCTGCCGCGAAGAAGTCGCCCGAGGGCATCCGCGTGGGCAACTCGGGCAACGGCTCGATCTGGCACCTGGCCGCCGCCGCGCTCGAAGACAAGACCGGCACCAAGTTCGGCCACATCCCGTTCCAGGGCGCCGCGCCCGCCGTGCTGGCGCTGCTGGGCGGCCACATCGAGGCCGTGGCCGTGAGCCCCGCCGAAGTCACGACGCACGTGCAGGGCGGCAAGCTCAAGGTGCTGATGGTGATGGCCGACAAGCGCGTGAAAGGCTTCGAGAAGATCCCGACCGCGAAGGAGCGCGGCATCGACCTGTCGATCGGCACCTGGCGCGGCCTGGGCGCGCCGAAGAACACGCCGCCCGAAGTGATGGCCAAGCTGCGCGAGATCACCGCCAAGACCGCCGCCGAGCCGCTGATGCACGAGGTGATGGACAAGCAGAACCTGGGCTACGTCTACACCGACGGCGCGGTGTTCAAGGAAACGCTGGCCAAGGACAACGCCTACTTCAAGGCGCTGATCACCAAGCTCAACATCAAGCCGTGAACGCGGCACAGCAAGGACACACGGCCATGCAACGTCGCACACTCATCCAGTCCGCCCTCGCCGCCTCGCTGGCGGCAGCCCTGCCCGCCTTCGCGCAGGGCGGCAACACCTGGCCCACGGGCAAGGCCATCACCTACCTCGTGCCCTTCCCCGCGGGCGGCACCACCGACGTGCTGGGCCGCCTCATCGGGCAGAAGCTCGGCACCGTGCTGGGCACGAGCGTGATCATCGACAACAAGGGCGGCGCCGGCGGCAGCGTGGGCTCCGAGATCGGTGCACGCGCCGCGCCCGACGGCTTCACGCTGGTGGGCGGCACGATCAGCTCGCACGCGATCAACGTGAGCCTGTACCCCAAGCTGGGCTACGACCCGCAGAAGTCGTTCGCGCCCGTGACGCTCATCGGCACCAACCCGGTCGTGCTGGTGGTGAACCAGGCCAGCCCCTACAAGACGCTGAAGGACGTGATCGCCGCGAGCAAGGCCAAGGCCGGCGGCCTCTCGTCGGCCTCGGCGGGCACGGGCACCTCGCAGCACCTGGCGCTGGAGCTGCTCGGCTTCAAGTCGGGCGTGAAGTTCACGCACATCCCCTACAAGGGCAGCGGCCCGGCGATCCAGGACGTGATCGGCGGGCAGGTCGACATGATGTTCGACACCACCGTGGTCGCGGGCCCGCACATCCAGAGCGGCAAGCTGCGCGCCATTGCCGTCACCTCGGCCAAGCGCCTGGCCTCGATGCCCGACGTGCCCACGGTGGCCGAGTCGGGCGTGCCCGGCCTGCAGGACTTCGAGGTGGTGTCGTGGCAGGCGATCTTCGTGCCCGCGGGCACACCGGCCCCTGTCGTCGACCGCCTGCACACCGAGATCCGCAAGATCCTCGCGACGCCCGAGATGCAGGACAAGCTCAAGGGCTTCGGGATGGAGCCCGCCGATATGACAACCGCGCAGATCGCCGCCTTCCAGAAAACGGAAGTGGAGAAGTGGGCGCAGGTGATCAAGGCAGCGGGCATCAAGGCCGACTGACCTGCCCCCGCATCCGACAGCATCCACACCCCGACAAGCGCCCGGTGGGCGGTGTGGTGCGGTCGGCCCCTCTGTGCCGCCGAGGCGCGCAGCGTTTCGCGGATCAGGGCTCGCAGCTGTTTGAGCGAAGCGAGTTCTGCGAGACCCCGCGAAACGCGAGCACCGCAGGGCAGCCGCGAAGCGGCCGGCACAGTGGGGCCGACCGCACCGCACCGCCCGCCGGGCGCGCACCCGCAAAGAGCGCCCACCCTCGCGAACCAAGGGAAGCTTCCTACGCTCCCCCGGAGAAGCACTTTATAGAATGCCCGTCCGATTCCGCATTCCAGGCCTTCCACAACGTGTCCGATCGCTCCGCAGTTCTGCCCCAATACCTGTTCCCCAAGCAGGCCCTGACCAATTTCGCCGGCTGGGTCGCAGGCAAGGAACGAGGCGCGGTCACCACCTGGATCATTCGCCGCTTCGTTGCCAAGTACAACGTCGACATGGGCGAGGCGCTCGAGTCCGACATCCATCACTACAAGAGCTTCAACCAGTTCTTCACGCGCGCCCTCAAGCCCGGCATGCGCCCGCTCGCGCAGGCCGACCTCGTGTGCCCCGTGGACGGCGCCATCAGCCAGTTCGGCGCCATCCAGGGCGACCAGATCTTCCAGGCCAAGGGCCACAACTACACGACCACCGCGCTGGTCGGCGGCGATGCCGCGCTGGCCGCCAAGTTCGCGCACGGCAGCTTTGCCACGCTGTACCTGAGCCCCAAGGACTACCACCGCATCCACATGCCCTGCGACGGGCGGCTGGTGCGCATGATCCACGTGCCCGGCGACCTGTTCTCGGTCAACCCGACCACCGCGCGCGGCGTGCCCGGCCTGTTCGCGCGCAACGAGCGCGTGGTGTGCGTCTTCGAATCGGCCAACGGCCCCTTCGTGCTCGTGCTCGTGGGCGCCACCATCGTGGGCAGCATGGCCACCGTGTGGCACGGCGTGGTCAACCCGCCGCGCGTGGGCGAGCTGCGCGAGTGGCACTACAACGACCAGCAGATCGACATCAAGAAGGGCGACGAGATGGGCCGGTTCTTGCTGGGCTCGACCGTCGTCATGCTGTTTCCGGCGCCCGCGCTGGCCTTCAACCCGGACTGGTCGCCCACCCGCGCGATCCGCCTGGGCGAAGCCATGGCCAACTACGCCTGATTTGTGAAGCTTTGTCTCGAAACCCGCATGCTGCATGCCTGTACAGCTATAAAACCAGTAGCATCCTGATCCTTCGCGCTATAGTCGTCGGCCAGCCAGACGGTCCATGACGACCAATCACAAACAAGAGTGCGCCGCCCCGGCCCGCCCCCGGCCGACGGTCCGCCCAGCTTCGAGGAGATGATGTCGATGAGTACCAAGGAAAACGCAGCCATCAGCCAGTTGCTCGCCCTGCTCGAAGCCCGCTATGCGCTGCGTGTGCTGTGGGCCCTGCGCGACGGCCACGCCCAGACCTTCCGGCTGCTGCAGGACAGCGTCGGCGGCATCACTCCCAACACCCTCAACACCCGCATCAAGGAATTGCGCGAAGCCGGCGTCGTGAGCCACGGCAGCGACGGCTATTGCCTCACGCTGAGCGGACAAGACCTGCTCAAGCGCCTGTCCGACCTGCAGGCCTTCGCCGCCAAATGGCAGCTGGGGCAGAGCAAGAAGGCCGCGGGGCCCGCCGCCGCGCAGCCCGCATCGGCCGAGGCATCCTCGCCCGTGGCGCCTGCGGCACCGGCGCCTTCCGCCCCCGACGCAGCACCTCCCGCAGCCACGCCGCCCGGCTCCGACGGCCAGGGCTGAAGCGGGGGCCCGCCGGGCCTCGGTAAACTCCGCGCCTCCGATTCCTCTCCCATTTCATCGACGCAAGGAGCGTTTCCCATGCCCACCACCCCCTCCGGCCTGCAATACGAAGACACCGAAGTCGGCACCGGCGCTGAAGCCAAGGCCGGCCATCACGTGCACGTGCACTACACCGGCTGGCTCTTCAACGACGGCGTGCAAGGCGCCAAGTTCGACTCCAGCCGCGACCGCAACGACCCCTTCGCGTTCTCGCTGGGCGCCGGCCAGGTCATCAAGGGCTGGGACGAAGGCGTCGCCGGCATGAAGATCGGCGGCAAGCGCACGCTGATCATCCCCGCCTCGCTGGGCTACGGTGCCCGCGGCGCCGGCGGCGTGATCCCCCCGAACGCCACCCTGAAGTTCGACGTCGAACTCCTCGACGCACACTGAGGCTCGCCCCCAGGCTGCGCGGCACTTCGTGTCCGCTTCGCCAACCCCCTACCGGGGGCGACACCTGAGGCCCGGCGAAGCCGGTTCCTCGGTGTCCCACGTGAAATTCAGTTCGCGCCCCCTGTTGCGGCCCTTTTGGCCGCATTTTTACGCTTGAAAAGCCCTAGGCCAGCCCCAAGTGGCTGGCTGTGTTTGTTTTCCGGCGCACGCCGGTTCTTTGAAAAATGTCTGACCCGCAACAATCCGCACAGAATTCTCAAATGCTGCAAGGCGAGCCCAGTCCCGAAGAACTGGAGGCCGCGCAAGCCGCCAACGAAGCCGAGGCGCTCGACGCTCTGGCCGTGGCGCAAGGCGAACTGGCTGCCCTTCAGACCAAGAATGCCGAGCTGGCCGACCAGTACCTGCGCGCCCAGGCCGACGTGCAGAACGCCCGCCGCCGCGCCGACGACGAGATCACCAAGGCCCGCAAGTTCGCGGTCGAAGCCTTTGCCGAGAGCCTGCTGCCGGTGACCGACAGCCTCGAAGCCGGCCTGGCCGTCAAGGACGCCACGCCCGAGCAGATCCGCGAAGGCGCCGAAGCCACGCTGCGCCAACTCAAGAGCGCACTCGAACGCAACAAGGTGATCGAAGTGGCCCCCGCTGCCGGCGACAAGTTCGACCCGCACCTGCACCAGGCCATCTCGATGGTGCCCGCCGACCAGGACGCCAACACCGTGGTGGGCCTGCTGCAAAAGGGCTACACGATCAACGAGCGCGTGCTGCGCCCGGCGCTGGTCACCGTGGCCGCCCCGAAGTAAATCGGCACTGCCCCACAAGATTCCCACAGGAAATCCCCGCGTCGTCCCTTGAATCACGCCGGGTTATCCACAAGTTCATAACAACATATTTTTCCGAATTTCAGGAGTAAGAACATGGCAAAGATCATCGGCATCGACCTCGGCACCACCAACTCGTGCGTGTCGATCATGGAAGGCAACACCACGCGTGTGATCGAGAACTCGGAAGGTGCGCGCACCACGCCGTCGATCGTCGCGTACCAGGAAGACGGTGAAGTCTTGGTCGGTGCCTCGGCCAAGCGCCAGGCCGTCACCAACCCCAAGAACACGCTGTACGCGATCAAGCGCCTGATCGGCCGCAAGTTCGAGGAAAAGGAAGTCCAGAAGGACATCGACCTGATGCCCTACACCATCGCCAAGGCCGACAACGGTGACGCATGGGTGGAAGTGCGCGGCAAGAAGATGGCCCCGCAACAGGTCAGCGCCGACATCCTGCGCAAGATGAAGAAGACCGCCGAAGACTACCTCGGCGAAACCATCACCGAAGCCGTGATCACGGTGCCGGCGTACTTCAACGACGCACAGCGCCAGGCCACCAAGGACGCCGGCCGCATCGCGGGCCTGGACGTCAAGCGCATCATCAACGAGCCCACCGCTGCAGCCCTGGCCTTCGGCCTGGACAAGCAGGACAAGGCCGACCGCAAGATCGCCGTGTATGACCTGGGCGGCGGCACCTTCGACGTGTCGATCATCGAGATCGCCGACGTCGACGGCGAGAAGCAGTTCGAAGTGCTGTCGACCAACGGCGACACCTTCCTGGGCGGCGAAGACTTCGACCAGCGCATCATCGACTACATCATCGGCGAGTTCAAAAAGGAACAAGGCGTCGACCTGAGCAAGGACGTGCTGGCCCTGCAGCGCCTGAAGGAAGCCGCTGAAAAGGCCAAGATCGAGCTGTCGAACAGCGCGCAGACCGACATCAACCTGCCGTACATCACGGCCGATGCCACCGGTCCGAAGCACCTGAACATCAAGCTCACCCGCGCCAAGCTGGAAAGCCTGGTCGACGAGCTGGTCGAGCGCACCATCGCGCCCTGCCGCCTGGCCATCAAGGATGCCGGCATCAGCGTGAACGACATCAACGACGTGATCCTGGTCGGCGGCATGACCCGCATGCCCAAGGTGCAGGAAAAGGTGAAGGCCTTCTTCGGCAAGGAACCGCGCAAGGACGTGAACCCCGACGAAGCCGTGGCTGTCGGCGCCGCCATCCAGGGCCAGGTGCTCTCGGGTGACCGCAAGGACGTGCTGCTGCTCGACGTGACCCCGCTGTCGCTGGGCATCGAGACCATGGGTGGCGTGATGACCAAGATGATCACGAAGAACACCACGATCCCGACGAAGTTCGCACAGACCTTCTCGACCGCCGAAGACAACCAGCCGGCCGTGACGATCAAGGTGTTCCAGGGCGAGCGTGAAATCGCTTCGGGCAACAAGGCCCTGGGCGAGTTCAACCTCGAGGGCATTCCGCCGGCATCGCGCGGCACGCCGCAGATCGAGGTGAGCTTCGACATCGACGCCAACGGCATCCTGCACGTCGGCGCCAAGGACAAGGGCACCGGCAAGGAAAACAAGATCACCATCAAGGCGAACTCGGGCTTGAGCGAAGACGAGATCCAGAAGATGGTGAAGGACGCCGAGCTCAACGCCGAAGACGACAAGAAGAAGCTCGAACTCGTGCAGGCGCGCAACCAGGGCGAAGCCATGGTGCACAGCGTGAAGAAGTCGCTCGGCGAGCACGGGGCCAGCCTCGAAGCCGCCGAGAAGGACGCGATCGAAGCCGCGATCAAGGACGTCGAGGAAGCCCTCAAGGGTGAAGACAAGACCGCGATCGAGGAAAAGACCAACACGCTGATGACCGCGAGCCAGAAGCTCGGCGAGAAGATGTATGCCGAATCGCAGGCCGCCGCGGCCAGCGCCTCGGCAGCCACCGGCCCGGCAGGCGCGGAAGCTGCGGCCCATGCCCAGGCTGACGACAACGTGGTCGACGCCGAAGTCAAGGAAGTGAAGAAGGGCTGATCCCCTGCCCTTCATGCAAGGCTGGAACACCTGAACAGGTGCTCCAGCCTTTCTCGCTTCCAGTTCCCCGAGTTCCCGCCGCCCGACCGAATCTGCTGCCATGGCCACCAAACGCGACTACTACGAAACCCTCGGCGTTCCCAAGAACGCGAACGAGGACGAAATCAAGAAGGCTTATCGCAAGCTTGCGATGAAGCATCACCCCGACCGCAACCACGGCGACACCAGCAAGGACGCCGAGGCCAAGTTCAAGGAGGTGAAGGAAGCCTACGAGATGCTGTCGGACGGCCAGAAGCGCGCCGCCTACGACCAGTACGGCCATGCGGGCGTCGACCCCAACATGCGCGGCGGCCCCGGCGCGGAAGGCTTCGGCGGTTTCGCGGAAGCCTTCGGCGACATCTTCGGCGACGTGTTCGGCGGTGGCGGCCGTGGCCGCACCAGCAGCGGACGCCAGGTGTTCCGCGGCAGCGACCTGAGCTACGCGATGGAAGTCACGCTCGAGGAAGCGGCTGAAGGCAAGGACGCCCAGATCCGCATCCCGAGCTGGGACGACTGCGGCACCTGCCACGGCTCCGGCGCCAAGCCCGGCACCAAGCCCATCACCTGCACCACCTGCCACGGTGCGGGCGCCGTGCAGATGCGCCAGGGCTTCTTCAGCGTGCAGCAGACCTGCCCGACCTGCCACGGCAGCGGCAAGATCGTTCCCGACCCCTGCACCGTGTGCCACGGCCAGGGCAAGATCAAGAACAACAAGACGCTCGAAGTGAAGATTCCGGCCGGCATCGACGACGGCATGCGCATCCGCAGCACCGGCAACGGCGAGCCCGGCACCAACGGCGGGCCGCCCGGCGACCTGTACATCGAGATCCGCCTGAAGAAGCACGACCTGTTCGAGCGCGACGGCGACGACCTGCACTGCGTGGTGCCGGTGAGCGTCACCACCGCGGCGCTCGGCGGCGAGATCAACGTGCCGACGCTCAAGGGCGCGGCCGCCATCGACATTCCCGACGGCACCCAGAGCGGCAAGCAGTTCCGCCTGCGCGGCAAGGGCATCAAGGGCGTGCGTTCGAGCTACCCGGGCGACCTGTACTGCCACGTGCGCGTGGAAACGCCGGTGAAGCTCACCGAGCACCAGCGCAAGCTGCTCAAGGAACTCGACGAATCGCTCAAGAAGGGTGGCGAGAAGCACAGCCCGACCGACAAGGGCTGGTTCGACAAGGCCAAGGAATTCTTCAGCTGATGATGATGCTGACGCGCTGACGGCCTTCGTCAGCGCCGGGCCAGCGCCCTGTCGGCCCGAAGCGTGCCCTCTTTCGGCCGCTGCCGCCCTGTGGCGGCGCGCCAGGCACGCGAACGGTGCTCCCCGCACCGTTGCGGAACGCCGCCGACCGGCGCCCGCGTTGTCTTCCCACGTTGCCATGCGCCAGCCACTCGCCACAGGAGTGGCGCGGGGATTGCTTTAATGTTTTTTTGGATATGCAATAAACCAAACGACAGGTCGCGCGTTATTGCTGAAAGGCATCGGCTTTATTGAACCCGGGTTCAATTAGGAAAGGTGTTCGCCACAGAATTTCAATGAGGACGATAGCCATTCGGCATAGTCATTTCATCCGGGGACAATTACGCAAGCGCGAGCTTTTCAATTTAACAGAAACACGAATAGAAGTTCCTTGTTTTCCGAGGAACTTTACTCGGCAGAGGGGTTCAGAATAAATAAAACATTTGCCTGGTTCTTTCTTTGCTTTATGCTGATTGAACCGATTGTGTAGATAGTGTGTAAGGGAGTTTTCCACGGCATACGGCCATGGGCGGGGCCCCTCTTCCAAGAGGAGCGACGCAGTCTCTGGCTGTAGGCATCGGGGTCAAAAGCCCCGCCGACCTGAAGGAGGCGCGACCATGGACGTGATCAGCAACTTTGCAGCCCGCTACGAACGCACCCGCGAGGAAGTTCTCTCGCTGCAGGAATATCTGGATATCTGCAAACGCGATCCGACGGCATATGCAACGGCCTCCGAACGAATGCTCCAGGCCATTGGCGAGCCGGAACTGGTAGATACCCGCAATGACCCCCGTCTTTCGCGGATCTTCGCGAACAAGGTCATCAAGATCTATCCGGCGTTCAAGGAGTTCTATGGCATGGAAGATGCCATCGAGCAGGTGGTGTCCTATTTCCGCCACGCCGCGCAGGGACTCGAAGAAAAGAAGCAAATCCTTTACCTGCTGGGGCCCGTCGGCGGCGGCAAGAGCTCGATCGCGGAGCGCCTGAAGCAGCTCATGGAGCACGTGCCCTTCTATGCGATCCACGGCTCCCCGGTGAACGAATCGCCCCTCGGGCTGTTCGACACCCTCGAAGACGGCGAGATCCTCGAAAAAGAGTACGGCATCCCCGTGCGCTACCTGAACCGCATCCTGTCGCCCTGGGCCGTGAAGCGGCTCGAAGAGTACGGCGGCGACATCCGCCAGTTCAAGGTGGTCAAGCGCTACCCCTCGGTGCTGCGCCAGATCGCCGTCGCCAAGACCGAGCCCGGCGACGAGAACAACCAGGACATCTCTTCCCTGGTCGGCAAGGTCGACATCCGCAAGCTCGAGACCTACGCCCAGGACGACCCCGACGCGTACGCCTACTCCGGCGGCCTGTGCCTGGCCAACCAGGGCCTGCTCGAGTTCGTGGAAATGTTCAAGGCCCCCATCAAGGTGCTGCACCCGCTGCTCACGGCCACGCAGGAAAGCAACTTCAAGGGCACCGAAGGCTTCGGCGCCATTCCCTTCGACGGCATCGTGCTGGCCCACAGCAACGAGAGCGAGTGGAAGGCGTTCCGCAACAACAAGAACAACGAGGCGTTCCTCGACCGGATCTACATCGTCAAGGTGCCGTACTGCCTGCGCGCCTCCGAAGAGATCAAGATCTACGAGAAGCTGGTGCGCAACTCCTCGCTGGCCAAGGCGCCGTGCGCGCCCGGCACCTTGCGCATGATGGCGCAGCTGTCGGTGCTCACGCGCCTGAAGGAGCCCGAGAACTCCAGCACCTTCAGCAAGATGCAGGTGTACGACGGCGAGAACCTGAAGGACACCGACCCCAAGGCCAAGTCGATCCAGGAGTACCGCGACTACGCGGGCGTCGACGAGGGCATGAGCGGCGTCTCCACGCGCTTCGCCTTCAAGATCATCTCCAAGGTGTTCAACTTCGACAGCACCGAGGTGGCCGCCAACCCGGTGCACCTGATGTATGTGCTCGAACAGCAGATCGAGCGCGAGCAGTTTCCGCCGGAAACCGAGCAGAAGTACATCAGCTACATCAAGGAGCTGCTGGCGCCGCGCTACGCCGAGTTCATCGGCAAGGAAATTCAGACCGCCTACCTGGAAAGCTACAGCGAGTACGGCCAGAACATCTTCGACCGCTACGTGACCTACGCCGACTACTGGATCCAGGACCAGGAGTTCCGCGACGTGGACACCGGCGAAGTGTTCGACCGCGCCTCGCTCAACGGCGAGCTCGAGAAGATCGAGCGCCCCGCCGGCATCGGCAACCCGAAGGACTTCCGCAACGAGATCGTCAACTTCGTGCTGCGTGCGCGGGCCGGCAACGCGGGGCGCAACCCGGCGTGGACCAGCTACGAGAAGCTGCGCGCGGTCATCGAGAAGAAGATGTTCTCCAACACCGAAGAGCTGCTGCCGGTGATCAGTTTCAACACCAAGAGCAGCGCCGACGAGCAGAAGAAGCACGAGGACTTCGTGACCCGCATGGTCGAGAAGGGCTACACCGCCAAGCAGGTCCGGCTTCTGTGCGAGTGGTACCTGCGGGTGCGCAAGAGTTCATAGCGGACAGCGGGAACAACGGACGCGTGCGAAGGACCTAACCAGCGCACCGTCCACCGTTTTGCAAGGAGCTTTGAAAACATCGTGGCCATCCTGCAGCAGATCATCGATCGTCGGCTCTCGGGCAAGAACAAGTCCATCGGCAACCGCGAGCGCTTCCTTCGGCGCTACAAGGGCCAGATCCAGGAGGCGGTGCGGCGCGCGGTCAGCGGGCGCAACATCCGCGAGCTGGAGCAAGGCGAAGACGTGACCCTGCCGCGCCACGATGTCTCCGAGCCGGTGTTCGGCCATGCGCGCGGCGGCGACCGCGAGTACGTGCACCCCGGCAACCAGGAATACCTCAAGGGCGACCGCATTGCGCGCCCCGAGGGCCAGGGCGGCGGTGGCTCGGGCAGCGGCGAGGCCAGCGACAGCGGCGAAGGCGAGGACGACTTCGTCTTCCGCCTCACGCGCGAGGAGTTCATGCGCGTCTTCTTCGACGACCTTGCGCTGCCCCACCTCGTGCGCACCCAGATCGCCGAGGTGCCCGAATGGAAGAGCCACCGCGCCGGCTTCACCAGCGACGGCTCGCCGAACAACCTGCACGTGGTGCGCTCCATGCGCGGCGCGCTGGCGCGGCGCATTGCGCTGGGCGGCGAACCGCGCAAGGAACTCAAGCGCCTGGAAGCGCACCTCCTGGTCCTGAAAGTGCATCCGCAGGTCGAGACCGCGCTGATCCAGAAGGAAATCCGCGAAACCGAGGATCTCATCGCCGAGCTGCGCCGCACCATGCGGCACGTGCCCTACATCGACCCGATCGACCTGCGCTACCGCAACCGCGTGAAAACGCCTGTGCCCAGCGCCAAGGCCGTGATGTTCTGCCTCATGGACGTGTCGGGCTCGATGGACGAGGCGCGCAAGGACATGGCCAAGCGCTTCTTCATGCTGCTGTACCTGTTTCTCACGCGGCACTACGAGCGCATCGACCTCGTGTTCCTGCGCCACCACACGCAAGCGCAGGAAGTGACCGAAGAAGAGTTCTTCCACGCCACAGAAACCGGCGGCACCGTGGTGTCGAGCGCGCTGGTGCTCATGGACGAGATCATCAAGGCCCGCTACGCCAGCGGCGAATGGAACGTGTACGGCGCCCAGGCCAGCGACGGCGACAACTGGCACCAGGACAGCGGCCGCTGCCGCGAACTGCTGGTCGACAACATCCTGCCCGTGGTGCGCTACTACGCCTACGTGCAGGTGGCCGAGACCGAGCAGAACCTGTGGCAGGAGTACCAGCAGCTCGAAGGCGTAGCGCCCAACTTCGCCATGCGCAAGGTATCGGACGCGCAGGACATCTACCCGGTGTTCCGCGACCTGTTCAAGAAGGAAGGGGTGCCCACATGATCACCACCGAACGCCCTCCCGGGGCCCCTGTCCTGCCGCGCAGCACCGACCTGCCCACCTCCCGCCTCGAGCGTCTGCCCAGCCCGTCCGACTGGACCTTCGAGCTCATCGAGACGTACCACACCGAAATCGCGAAGACCGCGAGGAGCTTCGGCCTGGACACCTACCCGAACCAGCTCGAGGTGATCACGGCCGAGCAGATGATGGACGCCTACGCCAGCGTGGGCATGCCCATGATCTACAGGCACTGGTCGTACGGCAAGCAGTTCATCTCCACCGAGAAGAACTACAAGCGCGGCCACATGGGGCTGGCCTACGAGATCGTCATCAACTCCGATCCGTGCATTGCCTACCTCATGGAAGAAAACACCATGGCCATGCAGGCCCTGGTGATCGCGCACGCGGCCTACGGTCACAACAGCTTCTTCAAGGGCAACTACCTGTTCCGCATGTGGACCGACGCGTCGTCGATCATCGACTACCTCGTCTATGCGCGGCACTACATCGCCGAGTGCGAGGAACGCCACGGCCTCGACGCGGTGGAAGACCTGCTCGACTCCTGCCACGCGCTCATGAACTACGGCGTCGACCGCTACCGCCGTCCGCAGAAGCGTTCGCTGGCACAAGAGAGCGCGCAGCGCACCGACCGCGAGCGCCACATGCAGCAGCAGGTGAACGACCTGTGGCGCACGCTGCCGCGCAAGAGCGAACAAGCGGCCGAGTCGGAGGCCGCGCGCCGCTTTCCGCCCGAGCCGCAGGAGAACCTGCTCTATTTCATCGAGAAGAACGCCGCCCTGCTCGAGCCGTGGCAGCGCGAGGTGGTGCGCATCGTGCGCAAGATCGCGCAGTACTTCTACCCGCAGCGCCAGACCCAGGTCATGAACGAAGGCTGGGCCACCTTCTGGCACTACACGCTGCTCAACACCATGTACGACCGCGGCCAGCTGGACGACGGCTTCATGATGGAATGGCTCAGCTCGCACACCAGCGTGGTGTTCCAGCCGCCCGTGGGCCACCGCGCCTACAGCGGCATCAACCCCTATGCGCTGGGCTTCAAGATGTTCACCGACCTGCGCCGCGTCTGCGAAAAGCCGACCGACGAAGACCGCCGCTGGTTCCCCGACTTCGCGGGCACCGACTGGGTCAAGACGCTCGACTACGCGATGCGCAACTTCAAGGACGAGAGCTTCGTCGGCCAGTTCCTCAGCCCCAAGACGATGCGCGATTTCCGCCTGTTCTCGATCCGCGACTACCAGAGCGAATCGGAGCTCGAGGTGTCGGCCATCCACGACGACAGCGGCTACCAGGCGCTGCGCGAATCGCTGTCACGCCAGTACGACATCGGCAACCGCGAGCCCGACATCCAGGTCTGGAGCGTGGCCACGCGCGGCGACCGCTCGCTCACGCTGCGCCACACGCAGCGCAACAACCTGCCGCTGAACGACAACGCCGAAGAAGTGCTGAAGCACGTCGCAAGGCTCTGGGGCTTCGACGTGCACCTGGAAAGCGTCGACAGCGCAGGCCGGGTCAGCCGCAGTTGGAAGGCTGCCGCGCCCAAGCAGACCTACTGAGACGCTGCGATACAGAGCGGCTCTTGATCAGCCGTTCGCCCGAAGCGTGCCCCCGTGCGCAGGGCACTGGGTGCTTCCCGCAGCGAAATCAAGGAGGAGGCCGCAGGCCGGGGGACATTCGCGGAGGGAAGTACCCGGTGTCCTGCGCACGCCCCCCGAAGACAGCCTCAGGGAACCAGCGCAGCAATCGCCAGCGTGTAGCCTTTCACCCCCAGCCCCACGATGATCCCGCGCGCCGCAGGCGAGATGTACGAGTGGTGGCGAAACTCTTCCCGTGCATGCACGTTCGAGATGTGCAGCTCGATCAGTGGCACGCTCGCCCCCTTGATGGCGTCGTGCAGCGCGATCGACGTGTGGGTGTAGGCGCCCGGGTTCATCACTACGCCCAGCATGTTGCCGGCGGCCACTTCGCGGCCCGCCTCCTGGACCCAGTCGATCAGCACGCCTTCGTGGTTCGACTGGCGGCACTCGATCTCCACACCGAGTTTCGCGCCCGTCTCCTTGCACAGGCGTTCGACGTCGGCGAGCGTGTCGCGGCCGTACTGTTCGGGCTCGCGCGTGCCGAGCAGGTTGAGGTTGGGGCCGTTGAGGACGAGGATTTTCTTCATGATGGATCGGTGAAGGAAGCTGGCGGATGCAGGAAGAAGAAAGCCGATTATGGTCGCGCCGCCGACCGCGCCCGCCGTGCAGGTGACACCGCCGCGGTCGACCCCACGTAGTGGTTGTACGAGCCGATGTCCGCCACGCAGCGCGCCATCAGGTCGACGAAGGCCCGCAGCTTCTGCCCCATGTAGCGCTGCCGCTGGTAGGCGCAGTACAGCCGCCGCGCCTCCGGCGGCCACTGCGGCAGCACCGGCACCAGCACGCCCTGCGCCACCTCGGGCCCGGCGAAGAACACCGGCAGCGGTGCAATGCCCAGGCCGTCGATGCAGAAAGTCTTCATCACCCAGTGGTCGTTGGTCTCGAAGGCCGGCTCCGTGCGCACCACATGGCGCCCCGAGGCCTGCTGCGACACCAGCCGCAGCGGCGACGGCGGCCCCGACGGCTCACGCATCGCGATCATCCGGTGCTGCGCCAGCGCCTCGGGCGTCTGCGGCGTGCCGTGCCGCGCCAGGTACTGCGGGCTCGCATACAGGCCGTAGGCCAGCCGGCCCAGCAGCTTGGCGACCAGGTCCGGCAGGTCGGGCGGCGCCGAGCCCACATAGCAATCGACCTCGCCGATCTGCGGGGCCTGGGTGCCGTTCGCCACGTCGAGCTGGCAGCGCACGTTCGGGTGCGATTCGAGAAAGATCCGCACCACATGGCAGACGAAGGAGGTGCTGAACTGCGTGTCCGACAGCAGCGTGAGCCGCCCCGACACCCCGCCCGTGAGCTCCTGCACCTCGGTGCGCGCCGTTTCCAGCCGGCCGCTCACCTCGCCGAGCAGCCCCTCGCAGCGTGCGAAGAACGCACGCCCGGCCTCCGTGGGCGCGATGCGGCGCGAGCTGCGCAGCAACAGCTGGGCGCCCAGCAGTTCCTCCAGCCGCGTGAGCTGCCGGCTCAGCGTGGCCTTCGACACGCCCGACAGGCTCTCGGCCTTGGTGAGGCTGCCGCTCTTCATCACGAGCACGAAGGCCTCGACCAGTGCGAGATCGATGCGCCCGGCCGTCATGGGCACCACCGCCGCGCGGGCCGTCGTTGCAGGAATGAAAAGGAGCGTCTTGGCATGGGGCTTTCATCGGTGCGGCGGACACGCTACGGTAGGCGGCACCGCCGACAAGGGCATGGTCGATGCTATGCCGATTCGCGGCGCCCTTCCCCGCCGCCCCCACGATCAAGACCCATGAACCCTTCCGCCGCATCACAGGCTTGGCACCCCGTCGCCCCCTCCGCCGAGGTGCGCGCCGGCGCCAACATCGTCGCCGGCTTCGCGCAAGGCCAGGAGCTCGCGCTGTGGCGCGCGGCCGATGGCTCCCCGCAAGCCTGGGAGAACCGCTGCCCGCACCGCAGCGTGCGCTTCACACTCGGCCAGGTGACCAGCGGCGACCGCCTGGCCTGCGCGTACCACGGCTGGCAGTACGAGGCCGGCAGCGGCGCGTGCGTGCGCATCCCGGCGCACCCGGCCATGCAAGCGCCGCGCAATGTCTGCGCCAAGGTGTTCGCCACGGCAGATGCCGCGGGCATGCTGTGGGTGCGCCTGGCGGCGGACGGCCCGGCCGCGCCACCTGAACTGGCCGCCACCGTACCCACCGGCTGGCACCTCGCCCGCACGCTGACCCTGCGCGTGGCCGCGTCCGAGGTGCGCGCTGCGCTGGCGCCGCAAGGCTTCGCATCGACGGGAACGCCCGATGCATGGCAAGGCACGCTGGGCGAATCGCCCGTCGCCGCGCTGCTGCTCGACGCCCAGCCGCAGCTGAGCTTCCTGCACCTGTGGACCGACGCGGCCCCCGGCTCCGACGCGATGGCCCGGGTGCACCGCGCGGCGCGCCAGCTGCGCAGCGACATCGAAGCCGCTGCATCGCCCTGAACAGGAAGAAAGAAGCAACATGCCCTTCGTCACCGACGATCCCAACATGCTCGACGACTGGCTCGTCGTCGGCCCCGCCAGCGGCTTGCCGCGCACAGCGCGGCTGCTCGGCGACACCCTGCACCTGCACACCGATGCCGACGGCACACCGCACGCCCTCCTCGGCAACGACGCACTCACCGTGCAATCGCGCTACGGCTTCCTCTGGGTCTGCCCGAGTGGCCGCCCGGCGCGCCCGCTGTTCGCCTTCCCCGAATACGACGAACCCGGCCGCCGCATCGTCGATTGCGGCGGGCTCGGCGTGGCCGTGTCGGGCCTGCGCGTGATCGAGAACTTCCTGGACATGGCGCACTTTCCCTTCGTGCACCCCGACTACCTCGGCAAGGTGCCGCACACCGAAGTCGCCAAGTACAACGTCGAGGTCGACGGCGACACCGACGAGATCTGGGCCACCGACTGCCGCTTCTGGCAACCCCGCGCCTCGGCCGCCCACGACACGGGCAGCGAGGTGTTCTACAAGTACCGCGTGATGCAGCCCTTCTCGGCCATGCTCTACAAGTCGAGCCACCGGCCCGACAAGCTCGACGCCATCGGCCTGTTCCTGCAACCCGTGGACGACGAGCACGTCATCGCTCACACGCTGCTGGCCTACTTCGACGACGTGTCGACCGACGCCGAGCTCATCGCCTTCCAGCACACCATCTTCGGGCAGGACAAGCCGATCCTGGAGAACCACGCCTTCAAGCGCATGCCGCTCGAAGGCCGCGCCGAAACGCCCACGCGCGGCGACACCACCTCCGTCACCTACCGCCGCTGGCTGCGCGAGCGCGGCATGCGCTTCGGCACCGCGAGGGCCGCCGCATGACCGTCAGGCTCTACGACTACCCGCTCTCGGGCAACTGCTTCAAGGTGCGGCAGATGCTGCTGTGGCTCGGCGTGGACCATGCGAGCGTGCCGGTCGACTTCCATCCGGGTCGCGAACACAAGTCCGCCAGATTCCTCGAGCAGGTCAACCCGCTCGGCCAGCTCCCGGTGATCGACGACGGGGGCTTCGTGCTGCGCGACGCGCAGGCCATCCTGGTCTACCTCGCGAGCCGCTACGACGATGCGCAGTGCCGCTGGTACCCCGCCGACCCCAAGCTGCGCGGCCAGGTCGCGATGTGGCTCGCCATGGCCGACGAGATCACGCGCACCGCCTCGGCCGCCCGGCTGCACGACGCACTGGGCTACACGCACCTGGACATCGAGGCCTGCCGGCGCGGTGCGCGCGCGGCCTTCCGCGTGCTCGACGACCACCTGGCCGAGCAGCACGCCGCCACCGGCCTGCGCTGGCTCGTGGCCGCGCCCGAGCCGACCATTGCCGACCTCGCCTGCTTTCCGTACGTGGCGCTGGCGGGCGAAGGCGGCATCTCGCTCGACGAGTTTCCCGCGCTGCGCCGCTGGGTCTGGGACTTTCGTCACCTGCCGGGCTTTGTGGGCATGTCGGGTATCTTCCCGGCTGGCCCCGCCTGAAGGCTCGCCTGAGTATCCTTGTCCCCCTCCGCTCTCTGAAGAACCGAATCCCATGAAAACCAAAGCCGCCGTCGCCTGGCAAGCAGGCCAACCCCTGACCATCGAAACCGTGGACCTCCAGGGCCCCAAGTTCGGTGAAGTGCTGGTCGAGATCAAGGCCACCGGCATCTGCCACACCGACTACTACACGCTCTCGGGCGCCGACCCCGAAGGCATCTTCCCCGCCATCCTGGGCCATGAAGGCGCGGGCATCGTGGTCGACGTCGGCCCCGGCGTCACCACGCTGAAAAAGGGCGACCACGTCATTCCGCTGTACACGCCCGAATGCCGCCAGTGCAAGTTCTGCCTGAGCCGCAAGACCAACCTGTGCCAGCTGATCCGCGGCACGCAGGGCAAGGGCCTCATGCCCGACGCCACCAGCCGCTTCAGCCTCGACGGCAAGCCCATCTTCCACTACATGGGCACGAGCACCTTCAGCAACTACACGGTCGCGCCCGAAATCTCGCTGGCCAAGATCCGCGAAGACGCGCCCTTCGACAAGGTCTGCTACATCGGCTGCGGCGTCACCACCGGCATCGGCGCGGTGATCTTCACGGCCAAGGTCGAAGCCGGCGCGAACGTCGTGGTGTTCGGCCTGGGCGGCATCGGCCTGAATGTGATCCAGGGCGCCAAGATGGTGGGCGCCGACAAGATCATCGGCGTCGACCTGAACCCCGAGCGCGAAGCCATGGCGCGCCAGTTCGGCATGACGCACTTCATCAACCCCAAGACCACCGAGAACGTGGTCGACGCCATCGTGCAGCTGACCGACGGCGGCGCCGACTACAGCTTCGAGTGCATCGGCAACACGCAGGTGATGCGCCAGGCGCTCGAGTGCACGCACAAGGGCTGGGGCCGCAGCATCATCATCGGCGTGGCCGAGGCCGGTGCGGAGATCAGCACGCGCCCGTTCCAGCTGGTCACCGGCCGCAAGTGGGAAGGCTCGGCCTTCGGCGGCGCGCGCGGGCGCACCGACGTGCCGAAGATCGTCGACTGGTATATGGAAGGCAAGATCAACATCGACGACCTGATCACGCACACCATGCCGCTGGAAGACATCAACAAGGGCTTCGATCTCATGAAGCGCGGTGAGTCCATCCGCGGCGTCGTTCTGTACTGAGCCCGAGGAGGCGCCCGCCATGAACCGCATGGAACCCCTGCGCACCATCGAAGCGGGCGTCCTCGAGATCGCCTATTACGAGGCCGGCCCGGCCGACGGCCCGCCCGTGCTGCTGATGCACGGCTTTCCATACGACATTCACACTTACGCCGAGGTCGCGCCGATGCTGGCCGCCCAAGGCTGCCACGTGATCGTGCCGTACATGCGCGGCTACGGCGCCACACGCTTCCTGAGTGACGCCACGCCACGCTCGGGCGAACAGGCGGCCTTCGGCGCCGACCTGCTCGCACTGCTCGACGCGCTGAAGATCGAGCGTGCCGTGCTGGCTGGCTACGACTGGGGCGGCCGCGCCGCCTGCGTCGTGGCGGCGCTCTGGCCCGAACGCTGCGCCGGGCTGGTCTCGCTCAACAGCTACAACATCCAGAACATCGCCAAGGCGATGGAACCCGACACGCCCGCCAACGAGCACAGCCTCTGGTACCAGTACTACTTCCACAGCGAACGCGGCCGCGCCGGCCTCGCGAAGGACCGCAAGGCCCTCACGAAGCTGCTGTGGCAGCTGTGGTCACCGACATGGCGGTTCGACGACGCCACCTTCGATCGCAGCGCCGCCGCCTTCGACCACCCCGACTTCGTGGACGTGGTGATCCATTCGTACCGCCACCGCTTCGGCCTCGTGCCCGGCGACCCGGCGTATGCCGACATCGAACGCCGCCTTGCCGCGCAGCCGACGATCACCGTGCCCGCCATCACCTTCGACGGCATCGACGACGGCGTGCGACCGCCCGCCGATGCCTCGGCCCACGCGCACCGCTTCAGCGGGCCGCGCTCGCACCGCCTCGTGCCCGGCGCAGGCCACAACCTGCCGCAGGAAGCGCCGCGCACCTTCGCCGACGCCGTGCTCGAACTCGTGCCCGCGCTGCGCGGCCAGACGACCTCTTCTTCATGACCGACACCACCCCGACACTCCTTTCCGAACACCACGCCTTCGGCGGCGTGCAGCGCTTCATCGAGCACCGCTCGCACGAGATCGGCCTGCCGATGCGCTTCTCGGTCTATCTGCCGCCGCAGGCCGCGCACACGCGCGTGCCCGCCCTGCTCTACCTTGCCGGCCTGACCTGCAACGAAGAGACCTTCGCGGTGAAGGCCGGCGCGCAGCGCATGGCCGCGAGCCTGGGCGTTGCGCTCATCGCGCCCGACACCAGCCCGCGCGGCGCCGAACCCGAAAGCCTGCCGGGCGCAAAAGACAGCTGGGACTTCGGCATCGGCGCCGGCTTCTACCTCGACGCCACCGCCGAGCCCTGGGCCACGCACTGGCGCATGGAAAGCTGGATCGTCCACGAGCTGCTGCCGCTGGTGGCCCGCCACTTTCCCATCGACGGCGAGCGCATCGGCATCTTCGGCCACTCGATGGGCGGCCACGGCGCGCTCACGCTGGCGCTGCGGCACCCGGGGCGCTTCAAGTCGCTCTCGGCCTTCGCGCCGATCTGCGCGCCCACCCAGTGCCCGTGGGGCCAGAAGGCCTTCGCCGGCTACCTGGGCGAACCCGGCGACGACCGCGCGCAATGGCTCGCGCACGACGCCAGCGCGCTGATGCAATCGCAGACCGTGGCGCCCTATCCGCAGGGCATCCTCATCGACCAGGGCCTGGCCGACAAATTCCTCGCCGAGCAGCTGCACCCCGAGGTCTTCGAGGCCGCCTGCTTCGCCGCCGGCCAGCCGCTCACGCTGCGCCGCCACGCGGGCTACGACCACGGCTACTACTTCATCCAGAGCTTCATGGCGGACCACATCGCGCACCACGCGCAGACGCTGAACGGCTGACCACAAAGGGGTGCGGTTCGCACCCGGCGTGGCTATCATGGTCCGCATGTCCGCCGCCCAGATTCCTGCCTTCCAGCTGCGCTCGCGCGATGGCGGCGCCGAAGAGAACATGGTGCTCGCGGGCATCTGGCGCCGCGCCTGGGTGTCGGCCAACCGCAGCGCCGTCCACGTCGAGCCCATCGGCCACTGGCTGCGGCGTGTGCAGACCGAATTCATCCCACCCGCCGACGTGGTGCTGGCCGAACGCGACGGCCAGGTGCTGGCCTTCATGGTGCTGCTCACGGCGCGCGAGTACGTGGCCCAGCTGTTCGTCGAACCGCACCTGCGCAGCCAGGGCCTGGGCAAGGCGCTGCTCGACGAGGCCTGCGTGCGCATGCCGCACGGCTGGCGGCTGCACGTGGCCGTCACCAACACCGAGGCGCAGCGCTTCTACGAACGCTACGGCCTCGTGCGCGGCGTGGTCGACCGGCATCCGGGCAGCGGGCGCGAACGCATCGCCTACCATTGGTCGCCTGCCCGCGCGCCCTGGCGCACGGGCTGACACCCTCCGCACTTCCTTCCTGCCCCATGCGCATCCGCATCGACCACATCGCCCTCTGGACCACCGACCTCGAACGCTGCAAGCGCTTCTACGTCGACTACTTCGGCGCCACCGCCGGCGCCGGCTACGTCAACCCGGCCAAGGGCTTCGCCTCGTGCTTCCTGAGCCTGGGCGACGGCGCGCGCATCGAGGCCATGACCACCAGCACCCTCTCGCCCGTCGTCGCCGAGGCCGGCGCGCAGCGCATGGGCTGGACGCACCTGGCGATCTCGGTCGGCTCCGACGCCGAGGTCGATGCGCTCACGCAGCGGCTGAAGGCCGACGGCTATCCGCTGCTCGACGGCCCGCGCCGCACCGGCGACGGCTACTACGAGAGCGTGGTGCTCGACCCGGACGGCAACCGCATCGAGATCACGTCATGAGCGTCTTTGTTCAAAGCCTGCACGAGACCTTCGAACGCCTCGGCCGCATCGAGACCCGCCGCATGTTCGGCGGCCACGGCGTGTGGCACGAAGGCCGCATGATCGCGCTCGTTGCGAAGGACACGCTGTACCTCAAGGCCGACGCCGGCAGCGCCGCGCACTTCGACGCGCTGAACCTGCCGCCCTTCACCTACGTGCGCGAAGGCAAGGAGATGCCGATGTCGTACCGCCTCGCGCCAGCCGACCTGTTCGAAGACCGCGAGGAAGCCGCGCGCTGGGGCCGACTGGCCTACGAGGCCGCGCTGCGTTCGGGCCAGCCGCCGAAGCCGAAGAAGCCCAAACCCAAGACAACCCCCAAGGCCGCGAAAGCGAAGACCCGGTGAACGCCCCCCACAACAACAGCCACCGGCTCCCTCCGCTTCCCGAGCGCGAACAGATCGCACTGCTCGACCCCTTCGACAGCCTCGACCTGAAAGACATCGTGGTCGTCAGCTCGCTCGCCGAAGCCGAGCGCGCCGCGGACGAATTGCTCGACGCCGGCGTGGCGGGCTTCGACACCGAGTCGCGCCCCACCTTCGCGAAGAACGAAGTGTCGACCGGCCCGCACGTCGTGCAGTTCGCCACGCGCGACACGGCCTGGCTGTTCCAGCTGCACCGCGACGAATGCACCCCCGTGGTCGCGGGCCTGCTCGCGTCCACCGAGTTGCGCAAGGTCGGCTTCGGGCTCTCGAGCGACCTGTCGCTGATCCGCCTGCGGCTGGCGATTGCACCGCAGGCCGTGTTCGACATCGACGACGAGTTCCGCCGGCGCGGCTACCGCCGCTCGGTGGGCGTGAAAACGGCGGTGGCGCTGATGTTCAACCGCCGCTTCGCCAAGTCGCGCAAGGCGACCACGTCGAACTGGGCGCACAAGCAGCTCACCGAATCGCAGATCCGCTACGCGGCCAACGACGCCTATGCGTCGCTGCGCGTGTTCGACGCGCTCTTTCCGAACGGCTGAAGTCTTCCGTCAGTCGCGCCCCGCTTCGAGGATCGCCTGCGCCAGCCGCTGCGGGTTCGAGAAGAACATCTCGTGGCTGCCCGGGCACTCCACGAGCCGGAACAACCCCAGCCGCTCCGACAGCCGCGGATGCCACGGCAGGCTGTGCGGCAGCGCCGTGTCCTGCTGGCAGTTGACGTACGACTTGCCCAGCGCCAGCGCCGCCAGCGGCTGCTTCAGCTGGATCTTGTCGGTGAAGGTGCGGTACGGGTGCGGGTTGAGCTGGTCGTAGGCGGACTGCGCCAGCGCCAGGTCGGCGTCGTTGATGAAGGCTTCGCGCCAGATCTCGAAGGGCAGCGTCACGGCGTTGTGGTTGGCGGCCGCCACCGCATCGAACATGGTCACGTAATGCGGCGGCACCATGTCGTTGAGCGCTTCGCCGTCGAGCGGCACGAAGGCGTTGATGTAGACCAGCCGCCGCAGCCGCGCCGCGATGCGGTCGGCCACGCCCGAGATCACCATGCCACCGTAGCTGTGGCCCACGAGCCGCACCTGTGTGAGGTCCTTGCCCTCGATGAAGCGGACCACCGACGCGATGGCGTCGGCCAGACCGGTGTTCGCGCGGTCGTCGCCGGGGTTGTTGCCCGCCACGGTGGGGCAATGCACGGTGTGGCCGGCCGCGCGCAGGCCGTCGGCCACGGCCTCCATTTCGGCGCCGGTGTGCCAGGCGCCGTGAACCAGAACATAGGTGTCGGACATGGGTGTCTCCTTCGTTGGATGCGTCATTGGGGGATGGACCGAGGGCGACTGTAGAAAAAGCGGTACGTCGTGGATGGCCGTTGCCTGCCAGGGCAATGGCCGATTCGTGCCACCGGTCTTTTTGTGCCGCGGGTTGCCTTGATTCAATAATTCAAAGATACTTGAATAATGGAAGAAAACGATGTGGTCCGCGCCTTGGGCGCACTCGCGCAACCCGTGCGCCTGCGGGTGTTCCGTGCCTTGGTGGTGGCCGGGCCCGACGGGCTGACGCCGGGTGCGCTGACCGAAGCGCTGGCGGTGTCGGCGACGGGGCTGTCCTTTCACCTCAAGGAGCTGGTGAACGCGAGCCTCGTCTCGCAGGAGCGCCAGGGGCGCAACCTCATCTACCGCGCGTCGTTCGAGCGGATGAACGGCCTGCTCGGCTACCTCACCGAGAACTGCTGCCAGGGGGAAGCCTGCCTTCCCGCGACCACCTGCGACTGCTGACCATGAAAGCTTGTGCTGTTGCACGCAGCGTGCGTGCGCTCTGGCGTGCTCCCGCCGACGGGGCACCTTGCTCCGCGAATGTCCCCCGCCCTTCGGGCTCCTCCTTGATTTCGCTGCGCAAGGCACCCCATCGACGTGAGCATGGGGCAGTGCAGTCGTTGATCGGCGCACACCAACAGCGCGTCCCCGTGCGCAGGACACTGGGTGCTTCCCGCAGCGAAATCAAGGAGGAGGCCGCAGGCCGGGGGACATTCGCGGAGGGAAGTACCCGGTGGCCTGTGCACACGCCCTGAACAGAAGAACATGATCCCCGCCCTTCTCATCTTCATCTTCACGCTCGTGCTGGTCATCTGGCAACCACGCGGCCTAGGCATCGGCTGGAGCGCCTCTCTGGGCGCCGTCATCGCCCTGCTCTTCGGCGTGGTGCAGCTCACCGACATCCCCGTCGTCTGGGCCATCGTCTGGAACGCCACCGCGACCTTCATCGCGGTCATCCTCATCAGCCTGCTGCTCGACGAAGCCGGCTTCTTCGAGTGGGCCGCGCTGCACGTGGCCCGTTGGGGGCGCGGCAACGGCCGGCGGCTGTTCGCCTTCATCGTGCTGCTGGGCGCCGCGGTCTCGGCCCTCTTTGCCAACGACGGCGCGGCGCTGATCCTCACGCCCATCGTGATGGCCATGCTCGTGGCACTCGGCTTCACGCCGGCGACCACCCTGGCGTTCGTCATGGCCGCGGGTTTCATCGCCGACACGGCCAGCCTGCCGCTGATCGTGTCGAACCTCGTGAACATCGTGTCGGCCGACTTCTTCGGCATCGGCTTCAACGCATACGCCTCGGTGATGGTGCCGGTCAACGTCGCCGCCGTGCTCGCGAGCCTGGGCGTGCTGCTGTGGTGCTTCCGGCGCGACATTCCCGCCCACTACGACATGGCCCGCCTCAAGCAACCCGCCGATGCGATCCGCGACCGCGACACCTTCTGCGCCGGCTGGGTCGTGCTCGCGCTGCTGCTCGTGGGCTTCTTCGGCCTGGAGCCGCTGGGCGTGCCGGTGAGCGCCGTGGCCGCCTTCGGCGCGGTGATCCTGCTCGCGGTGGCGGCGCGCGGCCCGGTGATCGGCACGCGCCAGGTGCTGCGCGGCGCGCCCTGGCAGATCGTCGTCTTCTCGCTGGGCATGTACCTCGTGGTCTACGGGCTGCGCAACGCCGGGCTCACCGGCCAGATCGCCACGCTGCTGAACCTGTTCGCGCAAGGCGGCGTCTGGGGCGCGGCCATGGGCACCGGCTTTCTCGCGGCGGTGCTCTCCTCGGTCATGAACAACATGCCGACCGTGCTGGTCGGCGCGCTGTCGATCGAGGCCTCGGGCGCGGTCGGCCTCGTGAAGGAGGCGATGGTCTATGCCAACGTGATCGGCTGCGACCTCGGCCCGAAGATCACGCCCATCGGCAGCCTCGCCACGCTGCTGTGGCTGCACGTGCTCTCGAAGAAGGGCATGACCATCACCTGGGGCCACTACTTCCGCATCGGCATCGTGCTGACCCTGCCCGTGCTGGCCGCGACGCTCGCCGCGCTGGCGCTGCGGCTCAGCCTGGGCTGACCCATTTTTTCTTCTCTCAACGAGCTTGCCATGAGCGACATCACCATCTATCACAACCCCGCCTGCGGCACCTCGCGCAACGTGCTCGCGCTGATCCGCAACACGGGCGACGAGCCCACCGTCATCGAGTACCTGAAGACCCCGCCCGACCGCGCCACGCTCACGCAGCTGATCGCGGCGATGGGCGTGCCCGTGCGCGAGGTGCTGCGCCAGAAAGGCACACCGTACGACGAACTGGGCCTGGGCGATCCCAAGTGGAGCGACGAACAGCTCATCGACTTCATGCTGCAGCACCCGATCCTCATCAACCGCCCCATCGTCGTCACGCCATTGGGCACGCGCCTGTGCCGCCCTTCCGAGGCCGTGCTCGACATCCTGCCCAAGCCGCAGCAAGGCGCGTTCGCCAAGGAAGACGGCGAAGCCGTGATCGACGCGAAAGGCCAGCGTGTCGCCAAGCCCTGATCTCCCGCAGCTCGACGCCGACGCGTTCCGTGTCCCCCGCCTGCAGGAGCTGCTGCCCACCGCACGCGCCACGCACGCACCACGCATCCTGCTGCTGTACGGCTCGCTGCGCGAGCGCTCCTACAGCCGCCTGCTGACCGAAGAGGCCGCGCGCCTGCTGCGCGCGATGGGCGCCGAGCCCCGCATCTACGACCCGCGCGGCCTGCCGCTGCCCGACGGCGAACCCGAAGACCATCCGAAGGTGCAGGAGCTGCGCGATCTCGCGCAGTGGGCCGAAGGCATGGTGTGGACCTCGCCCGAACGCCACGGCGCGATGACCGGAATCATGAAGGCGCAGATCGACTGGATTCCGCTGGCCGTCGGCTCGGTGCGGCCCACGCAGGGCAAGACGCTCGCGGTGATGGAAGTGTCGGGCGGCTCGCAGTCCTTCAACGCGGTGAACCAGCTGCGCGTGCTGGGCCGGTGGATGCGCATGATCACCATCCCCAACCAGTCGTCGGTGGCCAAGGCCTTCCTCGAGTTCGACGATGCGGGCCGCATGAAGCCCTCGCCCTACTACGAGCGCGTGGTCGACGTGATGGAAGAGCTGGTCAAGTTCACGCTGCTCACGCGCGACTGCGCGGACCACCTGGTCGATCGCTACAGCGAGCGGCGCGAGAGCGCGGAAGCGCTGTCCAAGCGAGTGAATCTGCGCAGCATTTAGTCACAGCCCAGGCAGGCTTCTTGCAACGGGGACGCCCGTTGCCCGGGCAACTCCCATGGCGGCGCGCGGCGCACCCACGTAGATTCCAGCGTAGAAAAAAGCGTCCGTTTCCGTCGCTTTCCCCACTTTGGCCCCGCAGGAGTGTCCATGGACGCATGGTCGAGTCAGCAACTGTCCCCGCTGTACAGGCGCGAGGTCTTCCGCTCGCGCGAGGCCGAAGAGACGCACGCGCGCGTGGCGCATGAGCTGAAGCCGCACCGCAGCGTGTGGCGCTCGGGCGATGTCGACGCGATCTTCTGTCGCGCCGAGATGAGCGCACTGTCGCTGTGCATCCTGCGCTACGGCTGCGATGTCGACATCGAGCCCGACGCGCTCGGCAACTTCGTGCTGGTGCAGATGCCGCTGCGCGGCCGCGCCGACATTCACACCGGCGGACAGACGCTGCAGATCCACCCCGGCCAGGGCGCCATCATTTCCGCCCACAAGCCGGTGCGCCTGCGCTGGCACGCCGACTGCGAACAGCTGATGCTGAAGATCGAACTCAGCCGCCTGCAGGAAGTGGCGCGCCATGCCTTCGCCCTGCGCGGCGGCGACACCGTGGGCGAGATCGATTTCGACATGCCCCTGCGCCTGGACGACGCGGCGGGCACGCAGTGGTGCCGCATGGTGGCAAGCCTGGCTTCGCTGCTGCCGCCGAACGAGTTCGAGCGCTACGACCCGCGCTGGCTCGCGCACTGCGAAGACAACCTCATGCTCTACCTGCTGTGCCACCGGCCCAACTCGGTGCTGCAGCGGCATGCCGACGCGCAGCGCGGCACCGAGGAAACCAGCCTGCGGCAATTGCGCACGGCCGAGGAGTTCATGCGCGAGCGGCTCGACTCGCTGCTGTCGCTCGAAGAGGTGGCACAGGCCGCGGGCGTCACGCGCCGCGGCCTCGCCCTGCTCTTCAGGCGCCACCGCGACCTGTCGCCCGGCGAGGTGCTGCGCAACATGCGGCTCGATGCCGCGCACGCGCAGTTGGCGCGGCACGACGGCGCCAGCGTCACCGAGGTGGCGCTGAACTGCGGCTTCTCGCACCTGAGCCGCTTTGCCGCCTGCTACCGCGAGCGCTTCGGGCAATTGCCGCGCGACACCTCGCGCGACCCCGCGCGGCTGCCTGCCGCGCGGCACTGAACACACCTCCTCAGGACTTCATCGCGCACTGCACAGCCGTGCGGTCCTGGTAGCGCTCCAGCACGGTGCCGATCACCTTGTTGGCGATGCGCCCGCTGCCGTCCTTGGCGACCACGCGCAGGTAGTAGTTCTGGATCGGGAAGTTGTTGGGGCCGTAGCGGAAATCGCCGCGCACCGACTTGTAGTTGGCCGCCTTGATCGCCTTGAGCAACGCGGGCTTGTCGGCCACCTTGCCGCCGACGTCACGCACGGCCGCATCCATCGCCATGAGCACGTCGTAGGCCTGGCCGGCGTAGAACGACGGGTTGCGCCCGTTGTTCTGCTGGCGGAACGCGGCCACGAAGCGCTGGTTGGCCGGGTTGTCGAGGTCGAACGACCAGTGCGCGGTGTTGAACAGGCCGAGCATCGGCTCGCCGACGGCGGGGATCATGTCCTCGTCGGCCGAGAAGGCGGTGGAGATCAGCGCCACGTCCTTCGACAGCCCCGCGCCGACGAACTGCTTGATGAAGCTCACGCCCATCGCGCCGGGCAAGAAAAAGTACAGCGCATCGGGCTTCGACGCGCGGATCTGCGCCAGCTCCGCCGAGTAGTCGAGCTGCCCGAGCTTGGTGTACAGCTCGTCGCCCACGGCGCCCTTGAAGGTGTGCTTGAAGCCGTTGATGGCGTCCTTGCCGCCGGGGTAGCTGGGCGCGATCATCGCGACCTTCTTGAAGCCCTTGTCGCTCGCGAACTTGCCGGCCGATTCGTAGTACGCGTCGTTCGGGTACGAAGCGCCGAAGAAGTACGGGTTGCAGCGCGCGCCCGAATAGTCGCTCGGGCCGGTGTTGCTCGACAGGTAAGGCACCTTGGCAGCGAAGAGCGGCGGGCCGACGGCCAGCGCGACCGACGAACCGACGGGCCCGGTGAACAGGTCGATCTTGTCGCGCAGCAGCATGCGCTCGACCACCTGGCGCGCCATCTCGGGGTTGCCGGCCGTGTCGGCCTCGACGAACTCCACCGGCACGCCGCCGAGCTTGCCGCCCAGCTGCTTCATCGCCACGGCGAAGCCGGCCTTGGCCTCGGCGCCGCCGACGGCAAACGGGCCGGACAGGTCCATCGCCAGGCCGACTTTCACGGTCTGCGCGGTCTGCGCCTGCGCGGGTAAAGCCAGCGCGCCCACCAGGACGGTGAGCGCGCACAAGACGGATCGGGGCGTGGCCTGCGACATGAAAGGTCTCCTCGGGGTGAGTTCGTTGAACGTGGGGGACTGCAAATGCAGGGCGCAGTCTCTGTGCCGCGGCGGCGCCCCGCTATCCGTTTCGTGCGGCGCAAACCGCTGCACGAAATGGACAGACAACGCCCCGGCGCGCTCCCCAGAATCGCCGCCGACCCCACCACTTCAAGAGACGAACCGATGAGCGACACCATCGACATTCCCGCCGGCGACGGCACCCAGACCTTTCGCGGCTACCTGGCCCTGCCGGCCTCGGGGCGCGGCCCCGGCATCGTGCTGTGCCAGGAGATCTTCGGCGTCAATGCCTACGTGCGCGAGGTGGCCGACCTCTATGCGCAGGAAGGCTATGTGGTGCTGGCGCCCGACCTGTTCTGGCGCATGGAGCCCGGCGTCGAGCTGGGCGACTCGCCCGAAGACTGGCAGCGCGCCTTCGGCTTCTTCCAGAAGTTCGACATCGAAGCGGGCGTGGCCGACGTCACGGCGAGCGTGAAGGCGCTGCGCGCGCACCCGGCCTGCACCGGCAAGGTCGGCGCGCTGGGCTTCTGCCTCGGCGGCAAGCTGGCCTACCTGGCCGCCGCGCACTCGGGCGTGGACGCGGCCGTGGGCTACTACGGCGTGGGCATCGAGGGCGCGCTCGACCTCGTGCCGCAAATCAAATGCCCGATCGCCCTGCACTTTGCGGAGCTCGATCAGTTCTGCCCGCCCGAGGCCCGCGCCCAGGTGCTCGACGCCTTCGCCGGCCAGCCCGATGCGCAGATGTACGTCTACCCCGGCGTCGACCATGCGTTTGCACGCACCGGCGGCGACCATTTCGACAAGCCCTCCACGCTCATGGCGCACCAGCGCTCGATGGCGCTGTTCAAGGACGCGATCGGCCCGGTGTACGACCTCTCGACGCTGTGGGACAAGCACTGCGAGTATGAGTTCGCCACGCGCGACGTGGTCGCCACCATGGCCACGATGGTGAGCGAGCCCTACGTGAACCACATCCCGACCATGACCGGCGGCGTGGGCGCCAAGGAGCTGTCGCGCTTCTACAAGCACCACTTCATTCCGAGCACGCCACCCGACACGCGGCTCACGCCCATCTCGCGCACCGTGGGCGCCACGCAGATCGTGGACGAGATGCTGTTCAGCTTCACCCACACGGTCGAGATCGACTGGCTGCTCCCGGGCATCGCGCCCACCGGCAAGCCGGTGGAGATTCCGCTCGTGGCCATCGTGAAGTTCCGCGGCGACAAGCTGTACCACGAGCACATCTACTGGGACCAGGCCAGCGTGCTGGTGCAGATCGGCCTGCTCGATCCGAAGGGCCTGCCCGTGGCCGGCGCCGAGACGGCACGCAAGCTGGTCGACGAAACGCAGCCGTCGAACACGCTGATGCCGCGCTGGGAAAAATCGACCGGGCTCACCATCGCCGATCCGGCGCTGCCCTTGGGATGAGCGGCGCTTCCGACATGCTGGCGCTGGTCGTGGATTCGGTCACGCCGCTCACGCCGGCCATCAAGGCCTTCGTGCTGCGCTCGGCCGGCGGCGAGCCGCTGCCGCCGTTCACGCCGGGCGCGCACCTGGGCGTGCAGGTGGTGCAGGCCAACGGCCTCCCGGGCCAGCGCGCGTATTCGCTCGCCAAGCCGCACGACGGCTCCGACCGCTGCGAGATCGCGGTGCTGTGCGAACCGCAGGGCGCGGGCGGCTCGGCCTGGATGCACGCGCTGCAACCCGACACCGCGCTGGCCGCGCACGCACCGCGCAACGACTTCGCCTTGCACGCGGGCAGCGCGCCACCGCTGCTCATTGCCGGCGGCATCGGCATCACGCCGCTGCTGTGCATGGCGCGCTCGCTCGCGGCCGAAGCGCGCCCCTTCGACTTCGTCTACGCCACGCGCAGCGAAGAAGCCACGGCCTACCTGCACGAGGTGCGCGCGCTCGGCGGCACCGTGGTGCACGACGGCGGCGACCCCGCACGCGGCCTCGACCTGCGCGCGCTGCTGGCCGCGCCCGTGCCCGGGCGCCACCTGCATGTGTGCGGCCCGCGCGGCATGGTGCAGGCCGTGGTCGACACCGCCCGCACGCTCGGCTGGCCCGACGACCACGTGCACTTCGAGCTTTTCGCCGGCGCCATCGAACAGGCGGGCGATGCGTCCTTCGAGGTGCGCACGCTGCGCTCGGGCAAGACGCTGACCGTGGCGCCCGACCAGAGCCTGCTCGACGTGCTCATCGCCGCCGGCCTGGACCCGCTGTACGACTGCCGCCAGGGCGACTGCGGCGTGTGCGTGGTGGACGTGGTCGAGGGCGTGCCCGACCACCGCGACCACAACCTCAGTCCGCGCGAGAAGGCGGACGGCAAGACCCTGTGCACCTGCGTGTCGCGCGCCAAGACGCCGCACCTGGTGCTCGACATCTGATGACGTTTCAGGAGACCCACCCGATGAATTCCGTGATCCCCATCATCCCCATCGCGGCGACAAAGCCGATCGACATCCAGTCGCTCGTGCAGCCCGACCGCGTGCACAAGCGCGTCTACACCGACCCCGCCATCTTCGAGCTGGAAATGGACCGCGTGTTCGGCCAGGCCTGGATCTACGTCGGCCACGAAAGCCAGGTGCCCAAGCCCGGCGACTACTTCACCACCCGCCTGGGCCGCGAGCCCGTGGTGATGGTGCGCCACACCGACGGCCAGGTGCACGTGATGTTCAACCGCTGCCCGCACAAGGGCGCCAAGCTCGTGCCCGACGGCAGCGGCAGCGCCGGCAAGTTCCTGCGCTGCCTGTACCACGGCTGGACCTTCAAGTGCGACGGCAGCCTGCTGTCGGTGCCGCTGCGCAGCGGCTACGAATGCACCGCGCTCGACCTGAAGGACCCGCAGTACGGCGTGCGCAAGGTGGCGCGCGTGGCTTCGCACCGCGGCTTCGTGTTCGCGAGCCTGTCGGAAGACGGGCCCGAGCTGAAAGAGTTCCTGGGCGGCGTGGCCACGTCGCTCGACAACTTCTGCGACCGCGCGCCCGAGGGCGAAGTGGAAGTGGCGGGTGGCGTTCAGCGCGTGATCCAGCGCAACAACTGGAAGATCTTCTTCGAGAACCTGCACGACACCATCCACGCCGTGGCCACGCACGAGTCGTCGTGGCGCGCGGCCAAGGAAGAGCACGAGGCCATGCCGGCCGGCACGCCCAAGCCCTTCGAGGTGGTGATCGTCGACGGCAACGGCGAGCCGCTGGAGTTCTGGGAGAAGCTGGAGCTCAAGGGCTACGACCACGGCCACGGCTTCATGGAAGGCATCTTCGTGCCGCCGACCGATCCGGTGAGCCTGGCCTACGTGGCCTCGCTCGAAGCCGCGAAGGGCGCCGAACAGGCCGACGCGATCCTGCGCGTGAACCGGCACAACACCATCGTGTACCCGAGCTGCTCGCCGCACACCTCGTTCCAGCAGATCCGCGTGATCCGGCCGCTGTCGGTGGACCGCACGCTGGTCGAGATCTTCAGCTTCCGCCTGAAGGGTGCGCCCGAGGCCACCTTCCAGCGCACGCTCAAGTACACCAACATCGTCAACTCGCCCTCGTCGAACGTGATGCCCGACGACCTGGAGGCCTACAACCGCGTGCAGGAAGGCCTGGGCTCGGACGGCGGCGACTGGGTCAGCATGCACCGCGCCGCGGGGCGCGACCAGCCGCTGCCGGGCGGACGCGCGTCCAACGGCAACAGCGAGATGCCCTCGCGCAACATGTTCGCGGCGTGGGCCGGGTACATGGGTGTCGACACGGGTGCACAGGCTGGGAGCGCCGAATGAACTTCCGCGACTGGAACGAACAGCAGGACCTCACGCAGTTCCTGCACCACGAGGCGCGCCTGCTCGACGAGCACCGCTGGGACGAATGGCAGAAGCTCTTCACGCCCGACGGCCTGTACTGGGTGCCGCTGGTGCACGGCCAGGCCGACCACCTCAACCACGCCTCGCTGTTCTGCGAGGACGCCCTGCTGCGCTCGATGCGCGCGCGGCGGCTCGAGCAGGCGCGCGCCTATTCGCAGCAGCCGCCCACGCGTACCGTGCACGTGCTGGGCAACATCGCGCTCGAGTCGCGCGACGACGATGCGGTCTGCACCGTGCGCTCGACCTTCCTGCTGCTGGAGTGGCGCAAGACCGAGCAGCGCACCTTCGGCGGCAGCGTGCTGCACACGCTGCGCCGCGCCGACGACGGTTGGCGCATCCAGACCAAGCGCGTCGACCTCGTCAACTGCGACGCGCCGCACGAAGCCCTGCAGGTGTTCCTGTGAAGGCCGCGCTGCTGGCCATGCACTACCAGAACGACGTGCTGCACGTCGACGGCAAGGTGCGCGTGGGCGTGGCCGCCGACGACCCGGCGCGCCCGCGCCTCATCGCCTCGGCCGCGCGGCTCATTGCCGGGGCGCGCGCGAACGGCGTGCCGGTGATCTTCGTGCGCATCGCCTTCGCGCCCGACTATTCGGACTGCCTGCGCAACTGCACGCTGTTTCGGCGCGTGGCCGAGAGCGGCGCGGTGCAGGAAGGCAGCTGGGGCGCGGGCTTCTACGACGAACTCGCGCCGCGGCCGGGCGAAGCCGTCGTCACCCACAAGCGCAACAACCCCTTCTGGGCCAGCGGGCTCGAAGACGCCGTGCGCGCCACCGGTGCCAGCCGCCTGTACGTGGCCGGCATCGCCACCAACCACGTCGTCGAACACGGCGCGCGCCATGCGAGCGACCTGGGCTACGACGTGGCGGTGGTCGCCGACGCCTGCAGCACCGCGCAGGCGCACCTGCAGGCAGCCAGCCTGGAAACCCTGGCGATGCTCGCGGACGTGGTGCGCGTGGACGACGCCGTCGCGCAGATGGGAGGCCGGCCATGACGACGCTGCAAGGCAAGGTCGCGATCGTGACCGGCGCCGCCGCGCTGCTGGGCAGCGCCATCGTGCGTGCCTTCGTGCAGGCCGGCGCGCGCGTGGTGGCGGTCGACATCGACACGGCGCGCGGTGCCGCGCTGGCGGCCGATGTGGGCGCGGGCTGCCGCTTCGTCGCCTGCGACATCGCCTCGGACGACGCGCTCGATGCGCTCGTGGCCGGCGTGCTGCGCACCGAAGGCCGCATCGACTTTCTCATCAACAACGCCGTGGTCTACGGCGATGCGGGCTTGGATTCCGCGCGCGCCGACTGGCTGGGCGCGCTGAACGTCAACCTCGTCTCGGGCGCGATGCTGGTGCAGAAGACCGCCGATGCGCTGGCCGCGCATGGCGGCGCCATCGTGAACATGGGCAGCGTCGGCGGCAAGTTCGGCGCGGCGGGCCGCGCGCTGTACCCCGCGGCCAAGGCCGCCATCCTGCAGCTCACGCGCAACCAGGCCGCCACGCTGGCGCCGCGGGGCGTGCGGGTGAACTCGGTGTCGCCGGGCTGGACCTGGTCGGACGCGCTGTCGCGCATGACGAACGGCGACCGCGCACGGGCCGACCGCGTCGGCGCGCCGATGCACCCGCTGGGCCGCGTGGGCGACGGCGACGACGTGGCGCAGGTGGTGCTGTTCCTGTGCTCGGACGCGGCGCGCTTCGTCACGGGTGCGGACATCCCGGTCGACGGCGGCTTCTCGATGCTGGGGCCCGACCAGGGCCGTTCGGCGCGCGACTGGTTCGGGGCGTAGCCGCCGTTCAGCCGCGCGACTGCCGCAGCGCGCCCGGCGTGCCGCCCAGGTGCCGCCGGCACAGGCGCACGAAATGCGAGGCGTCGGCCAGCCCGACGCGCAGGCCGATCTGCGCCACGCTCAGGCGGTCGAAGCGCGCATCGGCCAGCATGCGCTGCGCCACCTGCATGCGGCAGGCGGCCAGCGCGTTGGCGAAGGTGGTGGCGCCGTGCCCTGCCCCGCCGCCTTCGGCCAGGCAGCGGTGCAGGCTGCGCTCCGAGATGCCGAGCCCCTGCGCCACGGCCGCGGCCGTGAGGCCCGGCTCGGCATGGCGCTCGCGCGTGGCGTCGAGTACGCGCTGGCGCAAGGCGGCGCGGCCGCACGGGTCGGGCATGGCCGTGCCACCGACCGGGCCGAGCGCCAGGGCCAGCAGGCCGCCGAGCTGGTCGGCCAGCAACGCCGCCGGCAGCGGCGGCCGCAGGGCCACCTCGGGCGACAGCGCCTGCGCGAAGCCGCTGAGCGCCGCGCCCCAGCCGCTGTGGCCGTCGATGCGGCGCGCCACGTGGTCGCCGGCATCGGGCAGCCACGACTCGACCCACGCGGTCGGCAGCTCGATCGACACCGTGTCGGCCGACTGCTGCAGGTGGAAGGCGTAGCAGCGCCGTGAATCGACCAGCACCGCGTCGCCGGGCAGCAGGCGCGCCGAGCGCTCTTCCTGCACCGCGACCCAGGGCGAGTCGGCCTTGCACAGCAGGTAGTAGAAGTTGCGGCGGCTGTGGGCGATGGCGCGGCGCGTGCGGTACACGTCCTGTGCGCTGCCACGCACCCGGTTCACGTGCAGCGGCCCGAGCGGCGCGGATTCGAGCGAGGCGCCGAAGCCACCGGCCAGCGGGCTGGTCACGTCCATCTCGAGAAAGCCTTCGCAGACCGCGCCGATCCAGTAGTCCAGCCGCTGCGGCGGCGGCACGGTGTCGGTCGACCAGGTGTGGATCGCAGCAGGGGCTGCGGGCATGGCGGCGGAAGTCATCCCGCCAACATAGCCAGCCCGGGCCCGTTTGCCAAGCGGGTATAGACGCCCTCCGACGCCGCGGCGCGCGGGTGCCCGGCACAATGGCCCGCTTCATCCACCGCACACGCACGAAGGGCCCGGCACACATGAGCAAGCAAAGCGATTTCGGATTGATCGGCCTGGCCGTGATGGGACAGAACCTGGTGCTGAACGTGGAAAGCCGCGGCTTCCAGGTCAGCGTCTACAACCGCACCGAGGCCACCACCGAGGCCTTCATTGCCGCCAACCCCGGCAAGCAGCTGGTGGGCGCGAAGACGCTCGAGGAGTTCGTCCAGAGCCTGGCCAAACCCCGCAAGATCCAGATCATGGTGAAGGCCGGCGCGCCGGTCGACCAGGTGATCGAGCAGCTGATTCCCCTGCTCGACAAGGACGACATCGTCATCGACGGCGGCAACAGCCTGTACACCGACACAGAACGCCGCGACGCCTACCTTGGAGCCAAGGGCCTGCGCTTCATCGGCGCGGGCGTGTCGGGCGGCGAGGAAGGCGCGCGCAAGGGGCCGTCGATCATGCCGGGCGGCCCGGCGTCGACCTGGGAGGTGATGAAGCCGATCTTCGAGAGCATCGCGGCCAAGGTGGACGGCGAGCCCTGCGTGATCCACATCGGCCCGGGCGGCGCGGGCCACTACGTGAAGATGGTGCACAACGGCATCGAGTACGGCGACATGCAGCTGATCTGCGAGGCCTACAGCCTGTTCAAGGCGGCCGGCTTCACGACCGACGAGATGGCCGCGATCTTCAACGAATGGAACGAGGGCGAGCTGCAGAGCTACCTGATCCAGATCACCGCCAAGGCGCTCGAGCAGAAAGACCCCGAAACCGGCCAGCCGGTGGTCGACCTCATCCTGGACAAGGCCGGCCAGAAAGGCACGGGCCAGTGGACGCTGCTGAACGCGGCCGAGAACGCGGTGGTCATCAGCACCATCAACGCCGCCGTCGAGGCACGCGTGCTGTCGTCGCAAAAGAAGGCGCGCGTGGCGGCCAGCCAGCTGCTGCAGGGGCCGAAGATCGAACTGTCGCTGGAGAAAAAGGCGCTGGTGGCCAAGGTGCACGACGCGCTCTATGCCTCGAAGGTCATCAGCTACACGCAGGGCTTCGACCTGATCCAGACCATGGGCGAGAAGAAAGGCTGGCAGCTCGACCTGGGCGGCATCGCCTCGATCTGGCGCGGCGGCTGCATCATCCGCGCGCGCTTCCTGAACCGCATCACCGACGCCTTCCGCCGCGACCCGGCGCTGGGCAACCTGATGCTCGACCCGTTCTTTCAAGACCTGCTGAACCGCACGCAGCAGAACTGGCGCGAGGTGGTGGCGCTGGCGGTGAGCAACGGCATTCCAGTGCCGGCCTTCAGCGCCTCGCTGGCCTACTACGACAGCTACCGCACGGCGCGCCTGAGCGCGAACCTGCTGCAGGCGCAGCGCGATTTCTTCGGGGCGCACACGTACGAACGCGTGGACAAGCCCGAAGGCCAGTTCTTCCACACCGACTGGCCCGAAGTCATCGAATAAATAAGTTGGGCTCGCCCCCAGGCTTCGCGCACTTCGTGTCGCTTCGCCAACCCCCTACCGGGGGCAACACCATCGGCCCGGCGAAGCCGGTTCCGCGGTGTTTCTGGTGAATGCCCGCTCGCCGCCTCTTCAGGTGATGCGACTCAGCCGGCGTCGGCCAGCCAGTCGCGCACCACGCCGACCGACTGCGCCAGCGGCGCCGTCGCATCCACCGCCAGCACGCCGGCCTCGCCCACCGGCGATTCGAGCGTGGCGAACTGGTTGTCCACGAGGCTGGCCGGGAACATGTGCAGCCCGGCGCCCGCGCGCGCGGCCACGCGGCGCTCGGCTTCGGCGCGGTCGATCTGCATGAACACGAAGCGCAGGCCCGGCGCGGCGGCGCGCAGCTGGTCGCGGTAGCTGCGCTTGAGCGCGGAGCAGGTCATGACAGCGCCCTGCGGCGCATCGGCCAGGGCACGGCCCAGCGTGGCCAGCCAGCCGGCGCGGTCGGCATCGGTGAGCGCGATGCCGCGGCTCATCTTGTCGACGTTGGCGGGCGGGTGGTGGTCGTCGCCCTCGATCAGCGGCAGCCCGAACGCGGTGGCCAGCGCCGCGCCCATGCTGGACTTGCCGCAGCCCGAAACCCCCATCACCACGAGCCAGACCCTGTTCATGCGCGCCCTTGACCTTGTTTGAAGCAGCCGATGCCGAATGCGTGCCGAGACCGGCACGGCCACGAATCTACCGCGTCGGCGCGATGTTCAGAACAGGCTGCCCTGCCCCACGGCGCCGGGCGGGCGAAAGGCCCCGGTGTCCAGCGCGATCCGCTCGCGGTTGAAGCCCAGCCGGTGCGTCGCCTTCTGGAAGCGCTGATGGATGAGGTCAGCCCACAGGCCGCTGCCCTTCATGCGCGTGGCGAAGTCGGCGTCGTAGTCCTTGCCGCCGCGCATCTCGTGGATGCGCGCCATGACGCGATCGGCGCGCTGCGGGTAATGCAACTCGAGCCATTCCTTGAAGAGCGGCGCCACCTCCCAGGGCAGGCGCACCACGGTGTAGAAGGCGCTGCGCGCGCCGGCCTCCCAGGCGGCTTCGAGCACCTGCTCCATGTCTTCGGTGATGAACGGAATCTGCGGCGCCACGCTCACGCCCACCGGCACGCCGGCCTCGGCCAGGGTGCGGATGGTGCGCAGCCGCCGGTGCGGCGCGGCGGCGCGCGGCTCGAGCTTGCGCGCCAGTTCGCCGTCGAGCATGGTGATCGTGACGTACACGGCCGCGAGCCGGTCGGCGGCCATGGGCGCGATCAGGTCGAGGTCGCGCTCGACCGCGCTCGACTTGGTGACCAGCGCGAACGGATGCCGCACCTCGCTCAGCAGCTCGATCACGCCGCGCGTGAGCCGCAGCTCGCGCTCGATGGGCTGGTAGCAGTCGGTGGCGGTGCCGATGGCCAGGTTGCTGGGGCGGTAGTCCTTGCGCCCGAGTTCGGCGCGCAGCACCTCGACGAGGTTGCGCTTGGCGATCAGCTTGGTCTCGAAGTCGAGGCCGGGCGAGAGGTTGAGGTAGCTGTGCGTGGGCCGCGCAAAGCAGTAGATGCAGCCGTGCTCGCAGCCGCGGTACGGGTTGAGCGAGCGATCGAAGGGGATGTCGGGCGACTCGTTGCTGCTGAGCACCGACTTCACGTCTTCGAAGCGCACCTCGGTGGCCAGCGGCAGCAGCCCGGCGGCTTCGGCCTCGCCGTCTTCCAGCGTGCCCCAGCCGTCGTCGAAGGCGTCGCGTTCGTCCTTGGAGAACCGGTGCGCGAGCCGCGTGGCCGCGCCTCGGCCCTTGATGATGTGGATGGGAACCTGGGCGGCGGGCATGGCGAGTCCTTGGAAGGAAACAGGAAACAAGGCGAATAACTGTCTATTCATACAGTATTTCACTTTTGCGGCCGCCATGCAGCGTTTTTTATTTCTGTCTTGACAGAAATTCAGGAATTCCTAAACTCGACGCCATGGAACTCACCGACATTCAACGCAAGTTCGTCCTGCACTGGGGCGAGATGGGCTCCATGTGGGGCGTGAACCGCACGGTCTCGCAGATCCACGCCCTGCTCTTCGCGCACGGCAAGCCGATGCACGCCGAAGAGCTGTCGGAAACGCTGGGCGTGGCCCGCTCCAACGTCAGCAACAGCCTGAAGGAACTGCAGGCCTGGAATCTCGTGCGCGTCACCCACACGCTGGGCGACCGGCGCGACTACTTCGAGACCAGCGTCGACGTGTGGGAGCTGTTCCGCACCGTGGTGCGCGAGCGCAAGGAGCGCGAGTTCGACCCCACCATCCGCGTGCTGCGCGAGATCGTCGCCAGCCCCGATTTCCAGAAGGAGCCGCCCGATGCGCAGGACCGCATCCGTTCCACCATGGACCTCATGACCAAGCTCGCCACCTGGGCCGACGAGATGCTGCGGCTGTCGCCCGGCACGCTCGACAAGGTGCTCACGCTCGGCGCCAGCGTGCAGAAGTTCGTGCGCGGCGACAGCGCACCGCCCCCCGCCCCTCCTGGCGCGGGCAAGGGTGACGACCCCGACGCACACCACGCCAGCCTGCCCATGATCTGAGAAAGGCCGCGTCCTTTTTTTTGCCTTCTTATTTCTGTTTTGACTGAAATATCGAGAACCAAAAGCACCATGACCCGCTTCGCCCCCGCCACCTATCCGCTCACCGTCTACTTCGACGCCACCTGCCCGCTGTGCACGGCCGAGATGGGCGCCATGCAGGCGCGCGACGCTGCGAAGCGACTGCGCCTGGTCGACTGCTCGCCCATCGGTTTCGCAAACGGCCCGGCACCGCGCGAGGTGCTGATGCGCTCGCTGCACGCGGTCGATGCCGCAGGCCGGCTGCGCGTGGGCGTCGACGCCATCCGCGCCTGCCGCGCGGCCGTGGGCCTGCCGGCCGGCGGCGCGGTGCTCGACCTGCCGGTGGTCGGCCGGCTGGCCGATCGCGCCTACGCGGTGCTGGCGCGCAACCGCTACCGGCTGCCGCGCTGGCTGGTCCTGCGGCTCGCGGGGCACGGTGCGATCGCGCCGGCCACCTGCGCCGACGACCACTGCAAGCTCTAAAAAACCCACGCTGTCACACCCCACCCGCTCACGTCCGAAGGAGTTTTCGATGCCCGACGTCTTCCAGCCCGACTTCCGCCTGCCCGGCACCGCGCGGCCCGCACCGCCCGCCGTCGAAGGCCACGTGAGCCGCGAGGACACGCAGGACTATTTCACCGAGGTCGCCGACGACTACCGCGCCTGGAGCCCCAGCTACAACATGCACTTCGGCTTCTGGCGCCTGGGCCTGAACCCGCTGCGGCGCGAGGGCATGCTGATCGAGATGAACCGCACCGTCGGCCGCGCACTGCGGCTCGACACCGCCACCCGTGACCCGCGCTGCGTGGTCGACCTGGGCTGCGGCGCCGGCGCCACCTCGCGCACGCTGGTCGGCGACGACCCGGCGCTGCATGCGGTCACGGTGACCAACGTGCCGGTGCAGAACGGCATCGCCGCACGGCTCGACGCCCGCGCCGGCGTGGCCGACCGCGTGGCGCACGTCGAGGCCGACTACACGCGCACCGGCCTGCCCGCCGCCCAGGCCGACGGTGCCTGGGCGCTCGAAAGCGCCTGCTACGCCGAGGGCACCGCCAAGGCCGACTTCGTGCGCGAGGCCGCGCGGCTGCTCAAGCCCGGTGCGCGGCTGGTGGTGGTCGACGGCTTCCTGCTGCGCCGCCGGCCGGGCCGCCTCGCGGGCTGGCTGCACCGCCTGTGGGCCGACAGCTGGGCCGTGCCCACGCTGGCTGTGCGCGACGACTTCACGGCCGCGCTGCGCGCGCACGGCTTCGAGGACATCGAGTTCACCTCGCTGCGCTGGCGCGTGGCACCGAGCGCCTTGCACATCCCCGTGCTGGCCACCCGCTTCACGCTGGCCGAACTGTGGAAGGCGCGCGGCAGGCTCAGCCCCTGGCGCCGCAAGCACATCGTGGCCAGCTACTGCGCACTTGCACTGGGCATGTTCTGGCGCGACTTCGACTACGCCATGGTGACGGCCCGGCGCAGCGCCAGCTGAGACATCACAAAAAGAGGAGAAGAGATTTCCATGCGCACCGAGCCCGAAGAAAGCAAACTCGCCGACCTGCCAGCCATCGACGACGTGCCGGCCCCCAAGCCCGTGCGCGGCATGCCCTTCGGCTGGTTCTGGCCCATGTTCGCCGGCGCGGCGCTGGCGCTCGTGCTGCGCCTCGTCTTCAGCGGCGGCCCCGGCGAGCCCTTCTCGGCCATGCTGGGCTCCTTCGTCTATTTCGCGCCCGCGGCGTGCGGCGCGGCCACGGTGTACCTGGCCGAGCGCATCGAGCGGCGCAGCTGGGGCTACTACCTCTGGGCGCCGTGGGTGGCCACCGCGCTGTTCGTCGGCGGCACGCTGATGGTGTTCATCGAGGGCATCATCTGCGCCGCCTTCGTCGTGCCGCTGTTCGCGGTGATGGGCAGCGTCGGCGGGCTGGCCATGGGCATCGTGTGCCGCATCACCAACTGGCCCAAGCCCGCGCTGTACAGCGTCGCCCTGGTGCCGCTGCTGCTCGGCGGCATCGAGCCGCAATGGCCCAACCCCGACCAGTTCTCGAACACCTCGCGCACGCTCTTCATCGCAGCGCCGGCCGACCGCGTGTGGCACGAGCTCAACGCCGCGCGCGACATCCGTCCCAGCGAAGTCGGCGACGCGTGGGCCTACCGCGTCGGCGTGCCGATGCCGGTGTCGGGCGTGACCGTCGACACGCCCGAGGGCCGCGTGCGCCAGGTGCAATGGCAGAAGAACGTGCATTTCGAAGAGGTCGTCACCGAGTGGCAGCCCGATCGCCTGCTGAAGTGGCGCTTCCGCTTCACGCCCGACTCCTTCCCCGCCGGCGCGCTCGACGACCACGTGATGATCGGCGGCCAGTATTTCGACCTGCGCGACGCCACTTACACCCTGACCCCGCGCGACGGTGGCACCGAGCTGCGCGTCGCGGTGTCGTGGCGGCTGAGCACGCGCTTCAACTGGTATGCGGACCCCGTCATGCAGTTCCTGCTTGGCGACGCCTCCGAGAACATCCTGCGCTTCTACAAGGCGCGCAGCGAAGCCACCCAGGCGGTGGCGGGATGAGCGCGCCCCCTGTCTTTCAGCAGGCGCTCGGCACCGCATGGAACCAGCTCGGTGACGTCATCCGCCGCCACTACACGATGGCACCGTTCTCCGACGACTACGTCTGCGTGCGCGGCACCATGAGCGAGGTCTGGCACGCGCCCTGGGCCGCGCTGCTGATGCCCTTCGGCCGGCTGTTCGGCGCGCTGGTTCCGCATCAGGGTACCCACGTGCCAATCGAGGTGCACTACCGCTGCCACCCCGAGAACGCCCATCTCTACTGGAACCGCGTCTTCCACTTCCCGGGCAGGCCGCCTTTTCATTTCCGTTCGCACATGGAGCACGACGCGGCGCAAGGCAGCGAGGTGATCGAATACGTGCGCTTCGGCATCGGCATGCGCCTGGCGGTGAGCGCGGAAGACGGCGCGCTGGTGTTCCGCGACCGGGGCTACATCTGGCGCCTCGCGGGGCTGCGCATTCCGCTGCCGCTGGGCCTCTTTCTCGGCACCGCCTACGTCGAGGAGCGGCCCGATCCCTCCGCCCCCGACCACTTCACGATGAAGATGCTGCTGCGCCACCGCTGGTTCGGCGATGTGTTTCGCTACAGCGGACGCTTCCGCCTCGGTTCACAATGAGCCCACCATGCCGCGCCGCCCCGAAAACCTCTACGCCCAGTACCACGCCCACATCTACTTCGCCCCCGCCACGCTGGCGCAGGCGCGCGAGCTCAGCGAGCGCGCCGGCCGCGAGTTGATGGTGGTGGTGGGCCGGGTGCACGAGCGCCTCGTCGGTCCGCACCCGCACTGGAGCTGCCAGCTGGCCTTCGACGCCGCCGAGTTCGACGAAGTCATCGGTTGGCTCGAAGCCAACCGCAACGGCCTGGACGTGTTCGTGCACGGTGTGACCGGCGACGACTTCGCGGACCACACGACGCATGCGATGTGGCTGGGCGAAGAGAGCGCGCTCGATCTGCGGATGTTCAGGCGCTAGGCCTGCGCCAGCAGCGCGCAGACTTCTTCATCTGTCGTCTGCGAGAAATCTTCATACCAGGCGCCGACCGCCCGGAACACCGTGGGGCAGCGCACGCACAGCACGTCGTCGGCTTCGCGCTGCAAGGCCTCGCAGGCCTCGGGCGACGCCACGGGCACGGCGGCGATGATGGTCCCGGCGCCCTGTCGCCGCAGCCCGCGAACCGCCGCGCGCATCGTGGCACCGGTGGCGAGTCCGTCGTCGATCACGAGCACCGTGCGGCCTTGCACATCGAACGCGGGGCGATCGCCGCGATAGACCTGCGTGCGGCGCGCCAACTCGGCGAGTTCAGCACGGACCACTGCATCGATCTCCGAAGGACGCAGGTCCAGCGTGCGCACCAGGTGTGCGTCGATCTCGGGCACGCCGTCGCCCGCGAGCGCGCCGAAGGCGTACTCGGGTTGTTCGGGCAGGCCCAGCTTGCGCACCACCAGCACGTCGAGCGGCAGCCGCAGCGCGCGGGCCACCTCGAAGGCCACCGGCACGCCGCCGCGCGGCAGCGCGAGCACCACGGCGTCCGCAAAACCGCCGCGCCGCTGCAGCAAGGCAGCGAGCTGGCGGCCGGCCTGTGCGCGATCACGAAACTTCACGGCGTGTGCTCCCGACCTGGGATGTTCACACGCCGTTCGCGTCGAGGCGAGCCCCGGCGCAAAGACCCGGATCGCGGCGTGCGTTACGCAGCCTCTTGCGTTTCCACCTCGGCGTCCGATGTGCCGCCGTGCACCTTGAAGAACTGCGCCCCTTCGACCTTCTGCCCGATGGCCTGCTCATACGCCGCGCGCACATCGTCGGGCTGCCCGGCCTGCCCGAAGAAGTCCTTCAGGTACGGCCCCAGCAGCGGATGCGCAGCCAGCTCCTCGCGCGGCAGGCCGTGCAGCATCTCGTCGCGGCAGGCCGACGGCAGGAACACGTCGCGGTTCTTCTCGGGGTCGCGGATCAGGCCCTTGGGCTCATGCGCCGGATCGGACTGCATCGACTCGAGTTCTTCGAAAAAGCGCCGGCGCATCATCACGATGCCCTTGTCACTCTGGCCCAGCTTCTCGCGCGTGCGGTCGGTGACGGTGCCCTGCCCGACCCAGACCACGAAGTCCTGGTTGGCGACGTGGCTGGTGATCCAGCGGCCCGTGGCCGGGTCCTTGATGGGGCCGTACCACGAGGGAATGCGTTCCTGCACATAGGGCTCCTGCTCGGTGGGCACGCGGCTGAGCACCCACAGCACGCTCAGCGTGTGGTGGTCGTCGATGGGCACGCGCCATTCGAAGTGGTGGCCCAGGAAGAAGCCGTTGGGCCACAGGGTGACGCGGCCGGTGGTCCACATCGCGTTGTCTTCGCGCTCGCCACCGCGCAGGCGCTTGTAGACGAAGCCGTGCTCGAACTCCTCGAAGGCCAGCTTCAGGTGCGTGGGCACGTAGGGGCCTTCGTCGCCCTGCAAGCGCGTGGTCCAGTTGTTGTGCGTCCACTCGAAGTGCACGGGGTCGATGGAGTTTTCCTGGCACTGGAACCAGTTGCAGGGAATCTCGGCGAACACGGCCTGCGCGAAACCGTTCTTGCAGTTGAAGAGTTCCCAGTCGGGCAGCAGCGGCGCGGGCTGCGGGCCCATGTAGGCCCACAGCAGGCCGGCCTTTTCCTGCACGGGGTAGGCCTTGATCTTCGTGTTCTTGCGCATGCGCGCGTCGGGGTCCAGCGTTTCTTCAAAGGGCTGGTGGATGCACTGGCCGCTGGTGTCGTACTGCCAGCCGTGGTAGCTGCAGCGCAGGCCGCACTTCTCCACGTAGCCGTACGACATGTCGGCGTTGCGGTGCGGGCAGCGGCGGTCGACGAGGCCGTAGTTGCCGCTCAGGTCCTTGTAGAGCACGAGGTCCTCGCCGAGGATGCGCAGCGGCTTCACGGCCTTGTCGTCGAACTCGCTGGCGCCGGCGATCGGGTGCCAGTAGCGGCGCAGGTAGTCGCCCATGGGCTTGCCCGGACCCACTTCGGTCAGCAGGCGGTTCTTTTCTTCGCTCAACATGCATCGTCTCCTTGTCTGCGGGTGTGTAGGGTCAGTCGGCGCGGATGCCGAACTCGCGCACCAGCTTGCCGAAGCGCTGGTCGTCGTCGGCGATCTGGCGGGCCAGCACGGCCGGCTCGCCGCCCACGGGCTCGATGCCCAGCGCGGCCATGCGGGCCTGCACGTCGGGCATCTTCAGGATCTCGTTGACGTGGCGGTTGAGCGTCTGCACGACCTCGGCCGGCATCGCTTTCGGGCCGAGCAGGCCCATCCATGCGCTCACGTCCATGTCGCGGTAGCCCAGCTCCAGGAAGGTGGGCACGTTGGGCATGAGCTTCGTGCGCTGGCGCTCGGCCACGGCCAGCGGCACCAGCTTGCCGGCGGCGATGTAGCCTGCCACCGCGCCGGGCGTGATCCAGCCCACGCTCACGTGGCCGCCCAGCGTGTCGTTGACCACCGGCGCCACGCCGCGGTACGGCGCGTGTGCAATGGCCACGCCGGCGTCCTTGTTGAAGAGCTCGCCCGCGATGTGCATCGGCGAGCCCGCGCCCGGCGTGCCGTAGGTGAAGGCCTTGCCGGCCTTGGCGCCGGCCACCAGCTGCGCCACGTTCTGGATGCCGCTCGTGGGCGCCGTGACCATCAGCACCGGGATGTTGCCGGTCTTGACGATGGGGGTGAAGTCTTTCACCACGTCGTGCGCCACGCCGGGGCCGGCCTTGAGCACGTGCTGCGCGATGGGGAAGGTGCTGGGCGTGAAGAGCAGCGTGTAGCCGTCGGCCGGCGCCTTCGCGACCCAGGCGTTGCCGATCATGCCGCTCGCGCCGGGGCGGTTGTCGACCAGCACCGGCTGGCCCAGGCGCTGCGCGAGCTTCTCGGCGTAGGTGCGCGCGATGGCGTCGGTGTCGCCGCCGGCCGGGTAGGCGACGACCAGGGTGATCGGCTTCGCGGGCCACGATTGCGCCAGCGCCGCGGTCGCGGCGCACAGCAAAAGAATGGCTCCTGCAGCGGCACGGACCATGTTTCGTTGGTGGAACATCTTGCGTTTTCCTTCTCGGTGATACGACGTGGGGGTGTCGTCGGACTGTAGGAATGGCGCCGCGTGGCCAGAAGATATAGTTTCACTGAGTGAACCTTTTTTCTTTGGAGGCGACATGTCGGACACCAGCGGCGCGCACAGCGTGAAGTCGATCGATGCCCTGCGCCGCGGGCTCGACGTGATGCTGGCCATCCAGCGTTCGTCGGCCGTCACGCTGCAGGAGCTGCACCGGCAGACCGGCCTGTCGAAGGCCACGCTGCTGCGCATCCTGAAGACGCTGCAACAGGCCGGCTGGGTGGAGCGCAACGAGCTGGAAAAACGCTACGTGCCCACCTCGGCCACCGGCCAGTCGGGCGCCGCAGCGGCATGGCGCACACGGCTCACAGCCCTGGCCGCGTCGCCGCGCGCCACGCTGCAGCGGCTGGTGCCGTGGCCGATCGACCTGGGCGTGCGCGACGGCACCGCCATGCTGATCCTCGACACCGACCGGCCGCGCAACGGCCTGGCGGTGAACTACCGCGCGCTGGGCTTTCGTCCGCCGATGCTGCTGTCGTCGCTCGGGCGCTGCTACCTCGCGTTCTGCCCCGAAGACGAGCGGCGCGAAATCGTTGCCGCACTGGCGCGTTCACCGAACGATTTCGATCGCGGCGCGCGGCGCCCCGACAGCATCCGCCGCATGGTGGCGCATGCGCGCGACCAGGGCTACGCGGCGCGCGACCCCACCTCCACCAGCCTCGATTCGCCCGACCGCTTCGGCGCGGTGTCGGTGCCGGTGCGGCTGGGCGAGCAGGTGGTGGGTTGCCTCAGCTGCGCATGGCTGCCGGCGGTGAAGAGCGAGCGCGAGATCGTGTCAGCGCACCTGGGCGACCTGCAGCAGGCCGCGCAAAGCATTGAGCGCCGGCTGCGGCAGGACGGCCTCGGCCTGCCGCCCGCGAGCGCCTGAAGAAGCAGCGTCAGAACTCCGCGTCGAGTTCGTCGATCTCGTCGGGCTCCTGCAGCGCGGCGGCCACCCATTCCTTCATGGCGGGCAGTTCCATCACGCGCTTGCAGTACGCGGCGCACACGCTGTCCAGCGCCACGTCGTAGCTCAGGAAACGCGTGACCACGGGCGCATACATCGCGTCGGCCATGCCGGGCTGCTTGCCGAACAGGAACGGGCCGCCGTAGGCCTTCAGGCACTCGCGCCAGATGGCGACGATGCGGTCGATGTCGCCTTGCGCGCGCGACCACACCTTGAAGTTCTTGAAGCGGGCCTTGATGTTCATCGGCAGCGCGCCGCGCATCGAGGCAAAGCCCGAGTGCATCTCGCCGCAGATGGCGCGGCAGTGCGCGCGCGCCGCGGCGTCGGCGGGCAGCAGGCCGGCCTTGGGCTTGATCTCGTTGAGGTACTCGCCGATGGCCAGCGTGTCCCACACCTTGATGCCGCCGTGCTGCAGCGAAGGCACCAGCATCGACGACGACAGCAGCAGCATCTCGGCCTTCATGGCCGGGTCGTCGGGCGGGATGACCTTCTCGCTGAAGTCCAGCCCCGCGAGCCTGCACATCAGCCAGCCGCGCAGCGCCCAGGCGCCATAGTTCTTGCTGCTGATCGTGAGAACGGGTTTGGCCATCGCGACACTCCTTGGACGATGCGTGCTGTGTGCAAGCGCCGTGCCACACGGTTGGCCCGCAACTTGCCTGCAGCGGGGGCATGCTGTACCGCGCTTACCAGAACCAGGCCGACCTGCTCTCGCCATGGCGGCTCACCGCGCAGTACCTGGGCCGCGCCCTCTGGCAGGACGGCACCGAGCGCACCGCGCTGCGGCGCATGGCCGCGCGCTGCGAGGTCTTCTCGCGCATGCGGCTCACCCACACGCGGCCGGCCTACGGCATCGACAGCGTGGTGGTCGACGGCGCCGACGTGCCCGTGCACGAAGAGGCCGCGCTGGTCTCGCCTTTCGGGACGCTGTTGCACTTTCGCAAGGCGCACACCGAAGCGGTGCACCCGCGCGTGCTGCTGGTCGCACCACTGTCGGGCCATTTCGCCACGCTGCTGCGCGAAACCGTGCGCACCCTGCTGCGCGACCACGACGTGTACCTGACCGACTGGCACAACGCGCGCGACGTGCCGCTGTGGCAGGGCCGCTTCGGGCTGGACGACTACACGCTGCAGCTGATGCGCTTCGTCGAGGCCGTGGGCCCGGGCACGCACATGGTCGCCGTGTGCCAGCCCTGCGTGGCCGCGCTGGCCGCGACCGCGCTCATGGCGGAAGACGACCACCCGGCCACGCCGCGCAGCCTCACGCTGATGGCGGGGCCGGTCGATTGCCGCATCAACCCGACCGCCGTGAACAAGCTCGCGACCGACCGGCCCATCGACTGGTTCCGCCGCAACCTCATCAGCCATGTGCCGTGGCCGCATGCGGGCGCGATGCGGCGCGTGTACCCCGGCTTCCTGCAGCTCACGGCCTTCATGAGCATGAACCCCGAGCGCCACAAGAAGCAGTTCGAGGACATGGAGCGCCTGCTGGTCGAGGGCGAACTCGACAAGGCCCGCACCATCGCCGAGTTCTACGACGAGTACCTGGCGGTGAACGACCTGCCGGCCGAGTTCTACCTGGAGACCGTCGAGCGCGTGTTCCAGACCTACGACCTGCCGCGCGGCGTGCTCACCGTGGCCGGGCGCACCGTGAACCCCGCGGCGATCCGGCGCACCGCGCTGCTCACGGTGGAAGGCGAGCGCGACGACATCTGCGCGGTCGGCCAGACCGTGGCCGCGCAAGACCTGTGCAGCAGCATCCGCCCCTACCTCAAGACGCACCACCTGCAGGCCGGCGTGGGGCACTACGGCGTGTTCAGCGGCAGCAAATGGAACACGCAGATCTACCCGCGCGTGCGCGAGACGATCCACGCGGCCGACGAACTGCACTGAGCGCAACCCGCGTTCAATCTGGCAGAGACCGCGGGGGCTTTGGTTGCCCGAACACCCTCGGCTTCCTACAATCGACCCTATGAACGTCATGGTTTTCATCCCCGGTTTCGATCGCGCGGCGGCCTCTGCGGCCCCGGGCGACGCGCGCGTGCGCGCACCCGCGGCGATGACGGCGAGGTCGCAGCAGACCCTCGCACATCCCTGAGCCCGGCGGTCAGCCTCCTTTTTTCTTCAGCGCACATCGACCGTCGGGCACCCGCCCCGCGCGGTCGCGCGTCCTGGCTCTGATCCGCCCGGGCGACGCACCACTTCCCCCAGCGTCCGACCTTCTTCCCGCCTCCGGCCCCGTGCCGCGCGGAAGGACCTCGCCCGCTTCGTCGTCGTGTTTCGTCGTGAGGATTTCCCCGTGGTGGCTCTTGCCTGCTCCCCTTCCGTCTCTTTTTCGCCTTCGCCTGCCCTGCCGCCCTGGCCCGCCTGGCTGTCGTTCGACGCGCTGCGCCGCCGCTGGCTGCGGCCGGCCGAGCTGCGCATCGACGTCGATCCGAAGAAGGGTCGCCCGAGCGAGCCGCTGACGCCGGTGTACGAGCGCATGCGCGCCATGGGCGACCGGGTGCGGGACCTGCCCGCGCTGCGCCTGGACGACCCCGACCTGCGCGCGCGCTTTCGCGAGGCCGACGGCGAGACCTACGTGTACATCGAGGACGTGCGCCACCAGCGGCTGGTCGGCTACACCGTGTTCAACCGCCTCATCGAGCTCGACCGCCGCGCCGACCGCCACATCCGCGCGCCGCATTCGCAATACGACCCCGCCTACCAGCGGCGCGGGCTGGCCACGGCCGTGTACCGCTGGGCGTTGGGCAGCGGCATGTGCCTGATGAGCGGCGCGCGCCAGTCGCCGGGCGCGCATGCGCTGTGGCTGCGCCTGGGGCGGGACTACACGACGGGCTTCGTCGACCTGCGCGAGAAGCGGCTGAATTACCTCGGCGACGAAGTGGACGGCGACACGCTGTCGCAGCTGCACACGCGCATGTTCATGCTCGGCGAAGGCTGGACGCTGGAGCGTTTCAGCAGCGAAACGCGCATGGCGATGTTGGAGACTGCTTAGGCCTGCGGCAGCCGCTCGCGCAGGAACCCGATGAGTTCCTGCGCTGCCACGTTGCGCATCGGCCCCGGCAGGTAGGCCAGCACCACGCGCCGCTCGATGCGCGGCGCCGACAGCGGCACCACGGCCAGCTCGGGGTCGCGCAGCGACGAGGTGTACAGCCGCGGCATCAGCCCCAGCGCCTGCCCGCTGCGCACCAGCGCGTAGAGCGTTTCGGAATAGCTCACGCGGTACGGCTGCGCGCCCTGCGCGAACTGCGCGCGCGCCGGGTCGCCCAGCGCCGGCATGCTGCCGCTTTCGAACAGCACGAGGCGCTCGCTGCCGATGGCCTCCCAGCGCGCCTCGCCGGCCGCCGCCAGCGCATGGTCGCTGCGCACCACCAGCACCAGCGGGTCGCGGAACAGGTCGATGCATTCCAGGCCGCCCGGCGGCTCGGTGATCGCGGCCACGGCCATGTCGAGCTGGCCGCTGCGCAGCTCGGCCAGCAGCACCGTGGAGGGTGCATCGCGCCAGGCCAGTTCCACCTCGGCGCGCTGCTGCAGGAAGCCGGCCGCCGCCGCCGCGACGCGCGCGCTGGCCGAGGGGATCACGCCCACGCGCACGTAGGCCCGGCCGCGCTGCACCGTGCTCTCGATGTCGCGCAGCGCCACCTCGAAGGTGTGGACCAGGAAATCGGTGCGCGCCAGCACCTCGGCGCCGACCGGCGTGAGTTCGAGCCGGTGAGTGGAGCGGGTCAGCAGCTCGGCGCCGAGCAGCTTTTCCATCTGCTTGATCGCGTTGCTCAGCGCGGGCTGCGTGATGGCGAGCCGGCGCGCCGCGCGGCCGAAGTGCCCTTCCTCGACCAGCACCGAGAAACACTGCAGCTGGCGCAGCGTGAGCGCACGCAGGGGCAAGGCGGCCATGGGCGTCCTGGTTATCGATTCAATGAATCAAATTATAGAAATTCAAAATTTTCCTTATGAGCATGCACTGCCTAGACTGCGCCGCATGACCCTTGCCGTGCCTGCGCCCGCCGCCGCTCCTTTCACGCTCGAAGCGATGCTGCGCGCGATTCCCAAGGTGGAGCTGCATTGCCACCTCTTCGGCACCGTGCGCCACGACACCTTCCGCCAGCTCAACCGGCGCGCCGGCGCGCCGCTGGCCGACGCGGAAATCGACGGCTTCTACACGCGCGGCGAAAAGCCCGTGGGCGTGCTGCGCGTGCTGCGCGCGCTCGACGCCCAGCTGGTGCGCAGCGCCGACGACCTGTACCAGCTCACGCTCGAATACCTGCAGGACGCGGCCTCGCACCAGGTGCGCTACGCCGAGTTCTTCTGGAACCCGACCGGCACGGTGCACGGCTCGGGCATTGCCTACCCGCTCGCGCAGGGCGCCATCGTCCGCGCGATCCACGATGCGCAGCAGGCGTTCGGCATCACCGGACGGCTCATCGCCGCCATCGACCGCGAGGCCAGCGCCGAAGCGGCCGTGGAGATGGTCGAGTGGGTCCGGGCCCACCGCTGCGACGAGGTGATCGGCATCGGCATCGACTACCGCGAGAACGACCGGCCGCCCGAGCTCTTCGCCCGCGCGTATGCCGATGCGAAGAAGGCCGGCCTGAAGACCACCGCGCACGCCGGCGAGTTCGGCATGCCCTGGACCAATGTGCGCACCGCGCTCGAGCTGCTGCAGGTCGACCGCATCGACCACGGCTACACGGTGGTCGACCAGCCCGACTTCGCGCGCCAGTGCGCCGAGCGCGGCGTGATCTTCACCGTGGTGCCGACCAACTCCTACTACCTGCGCACGCTGCCGCCCGAGCGCTGGGCGCTGGACCACCCGATCCGCCGCATGCCCGGCCTGGGCCTGCGCATCCATCCGAACACCGACGACCCGACGCTGCACCAGGTCACGCCCACGGGCGCCTGGCTGATGATGGTGCGCGACTTCGGCTTCGGCCTGGACGACCTGCGCGGCTTCATGCACAACGGCCTGGACGGCGCCTGGATCGACGACACGCAGCGCCGCCAGTGGCGCGCCGAATGGAGCGTCGACTTCGACGCGCTGCGCGCCCGCCTGCCCTGCGAGCCCACGCCTTCCGCCACTCCCTTCCCCGGATGAACCCCGCCATGACCACGAACCGCCGCCTGATCCTCGCCGCCGCAGCGCTTTGCGCCGCCCTGCCCACGGGCGCCCTCGCCCAGCAGGCCTGGCCCGCCGCCAAGCCCCTCACGCTGATCGTGCCCTACACGGCCGGCGGCAGCGTGGACGTCAACGCCCGTCTCGTGGCGCAGCGCCTGGGCGAGCGACTCAAGCAGTCGGTGGTCATCGAGAACGTGAGCGGCGCGGGCGGCGCCATCGGCGTGGCCAAGGCCGTGAGCGCGGCGCCCGACGGCTACACGCTGGTGGTCGGCCCCGACAGCGCCATCGCCATCGGCCGGCTGGTCAACCCCTCGGCCTTCCGCTTCGATCCGCTGAAAGACCTGGCGCCCGTCGGCCTGCTCAACACCGCGCCGATGGTGCTGGTGGCGCGCCCCGGCCTCGATGTGCGCAGCTACGCCGACTTCGTGAAGCTCGCCAAGGCCCAGCCGGGCCACTACAACTACGCCACCTCGGGCGTGGGCACCGTGCTGCAGCTGGCGATGGAACTGCTCAAGGAGCGCAGCGGCATCTTCGTGACCCACGTGCCCTACCGCGGCGGTGCGCAGATCGCCACCGACGTCATCGGCGACCAGGTCGACCTCGCGATGCTGGTGAGCACCAGCGCCATCCCGCACGTGAACGGCAAGCGCCTGAAGGCCCTGGGCATCACCGGCAGCCAGCGCCTGCCGGCGCTCGCGCAGGTGCCCACCTTCAACGAGATGCCCGGCCTCAAGGGCTACGACATGGTGAGCTGGACCGGCATCTTCGCGCCCGCGAAGACGCCGCCGGCCGTGGTGGCGCGGCTCAACCAGGAACTGAATGCGGTGCTGCAGGAGGAAGGCGTGCGCGCCAAGCTGGCGGAGCAAGGCGCATTGCCGGGCAGCGGAACGCCGGAGGCGTTCGGGAAGTTCGTGCAGTCGGAGTACGCACGCAACAAGAAGATCGTAGAGACCGCCAACATCAAAGAGTAGGCGGTCCGGCCGGCCGGGCTCAGCCGGCCTTTTCGTTGCTCTCGTCTTCCGGCCAGTCGCGGATGTAGGCCTTGAGCATCTTGTTCTCGAAGTTCTGCGCGTCGACCACGGCCTTGGCCACGTCGTAGAAGCTGATCACGCCCATGAGCATGCGCTTGTCCATCACGGGCATGTAGCGCGCGTGGCGCTCCAGCATGATGCGGCGGATTTCGTCGAGGTCGGTTTCGAGCGTGCAGGTGACGGGCGCGTCGTCCATGGCCTTGCGCACCAGCGTGGTCCCGACCTGGCCGCCGTTGTTGACGACCGCCACGATCACTTCACGGAACGTGAGCATGCCGACCAGGTCGCCGTGCTCCATGACCACCAGCGAGCCGATGTCCTTGTCCGCCATGGTCTTGGCGGCTTCCGCCAGCGGGTCGTCGGGCGTGGTGGTGAAGAGCGTGTTGCCCTTGACGCGAAGAATGTCGCTGACTTTCATGGTGGTGCTCCTCTCGGGGATTCGTCGTTCTCGGCGTCGTGCCGATTTGAATATAGCCCACAATCGACGCCGACCCGAACGCCCCTGTCGCCTGTGCAAGCATTGCCGGCGTCACGGGGCATTGCGAAGAGACAACAGAAAGGCCTTCATGCCCGGTTATTCCGACCCCGGTTTCGACACCCTCGCGCTGCATGCCGGCGCCGCCCCCGACCCCACCACCGGCGCGCGGGCCGTTCCCATCCACCTGACGACCTCCTTCGTCTTCGAATCCAGCGACCACGCGGCCGCGCTGTTCAACCTGGAACGCGCCGGCCACGTCTACTCGCGCATCAGCAACCCGACCAACGCGGTGCTGGAACAGCGCGTGTCGGCGCTCGAAGGCGGCATCGGCGCCATCGCCACGGCCAGCGGCCAGGCGGCGCTGCACCTGTCGGTGGCCACGCTGATGGGCGCGGGCTCGCACATCGTCGCCAGCACCGCGCTGTACGGCGGCTCGCAGAACCTGCTGCACTACACGATGCGCCGCTTCGGCATCGAGACCACCTTCGTGAAGCCCGGCGACCTCGATGGCTGGCGCGCCGCGGTGCGCCCCGAGACCAAGCTCTTCTTCGGCGAGACCGTGGGCAACCCGGGCCTGGACGTGCTCGACATCCCCGCCGTGAGCGACATCGCCCACGAAGCCGGCGTGCCGCTGCTGGTCGACTCCACGCTCACCTCGCCCTACCTCATCAAGCCCTTCGACTGGGGCGCCGACCTGGTCTACCACTCGGCCACCAAGTTCCTGTCGGGCCACGGCACCGTCATCGGCGGCGTGGTGGTCGACGGCGGCAGCTTCGACTGGGAGAAGTCGGGCAAGTTCGCCGAGCTCACGCAGGCCTACGACGGCTTCCACAACATGGTCTTCAGCGAGGAAAGCACCGTCGGCGCCTTCCTGCTGCGCGCACGCCGCGAAGGCCTGCGCGACTTCGGCGCCTCGATGAGCCCGCACACCGCCTGGCTGATCCTGCAGGGCATCGAGACGCTGCCGCTGCGCATGGAGCGCCACATCGACAACACGCAGAAGGTGGTCGAGTTCCTGGCCAGCCATCCGTTCGTGTCGCGCGTGGGACATCCGCTGATCGAGTCGCACCCGAGCCATGCGCTCGCGCAGAAGCTGCTGCGCCACGGCGCGCGCGGCGCCGGCGCGGTGTTCAGCTTCGACATCAAGGGCAGCCGCGCGCAGGGCAAGGCCTTCATCGAGGCGCTCAAGCTGTTCAGCCACCTGGCCAACGTGGGCGACTGCCGCAGCCTGGTGATCCACCCGGCCAGCACCACGCACTTCCGCATGACCGACGAGGCACTGGCGGGCGCGGGCATTTCGCAAGGCACGATCCGTCTGTCGATCGGGCTCGAAGATCCGGCCGACCTGATCGACGACCTCAAGCGCGCGCTGAAGGCCGCAGAAAAGGCGGGTGCCTGAGATGAACTACACCGTCAACGGCCACGACACCTACTGCTACACCGCCGGCAAGCCCTTCGATGCGGCCAAGCCCACGGTGGTGTTCATCCACGGCGTGCTCAACGACCACAGCGTGTGGATTTTGCAAAGCCGCTGGTTCGCCAACCACGGCTGGAACGTGCTGGCGGTCGACCTGCCCGGCCACTGCAAGAGCGCCGGCGCACCGCCGGCCAGCGTGGAAGAGGCGGCGCAGTTCGTCATCGCGCTGCTCGACGCGGCGGGTGTGCAGAAGGCCGCGCTGGTCGGCCACAGCTTCGGCTCGCTGATCGCGCTCGAAACCGCGGCACGCGCGCCCGAACGCATCACGCAGCTGGCGATGGTCGGCACGGCCTACCCGATGGTGGTGTCGCCCGCGCTGCTCGAAAGCTCGGTGAGCGATCCGCAGCGCGCCATCGCCATGGTCAACACCTTCTCGCACTCGCTGCTCGCGCCGCCGCCTTCGTCGCTCGGCCCGGGCACGTGGCTGTACGGCAGCTCGCGCGCGCTGATGCGCCGCGTGCTCGCGAGCAACCGCGAGGCCAATGTGTTCCACATCGGCTTCAAGGCCTGCAACGACTACGCGAACGGCGAAGCCGCGATGGAGAAGGTGCAGTGCCCCGTGCTGTTCCTTTTGGGCGACGCCGACCAGATGACGCCGCCGCGCGCCACCAAGGCGCTGGTGGGCAAGGCGCGCAACGCCAAGGTGGTGACAGTGCATGCCGGCCACGCGCTGATGAGCGAGGCGCCGGACGAGGTGCTGTTCGCGCTGCGCGACTTCGTCGCGGGCTGAAAACTGCGAAGAACGCGGGGCAGCTCAGCTGCCCAGCGCGTTGATGTCCGCCGGATCGAGCAGCACCTTGCGTGCGCCCCGGCGCGCCACCGCGAGCATCGCGCGGCCCACCTTCTCCGTGGTGGTCACGCGGTCGGGCCACCAGCGGTGGGCCAGCCCGAGCACGGGCTTGAGCACCACGATCGCGGCGTCGTACAGCGGCGTCTTCGAGCGCACGCCGTGCAGCGGCTGGATCATGCCGGGCCGGAACATGTAGGACGCGCGAAACGGCAGGCGCATCAGCGCGTTCTCGGTCGCGCCCTTCACGCGCGCCCACATGCGTTCGCCGCGCTCGCTGCTGTCGGTGCCGGCGCCCGTCACGTAGGTGAAGGTCATGCCCGGGTTGAGCCGCGCCAGCACGGTGGCGGCCGCGATCGTCAGGTCGTAGGTGATGCGCTTGTACTCCGGCTCCTTCATGCCGACCGACGACACGCCCAGGCAGAAGAAGCAGGCATCGAAACCCGTCAGCTGCGACTCGATGGCGCGGTAGTCGTACATGTCTTTGTGCACCAGGTCCTGCAGCTTGGGATGCTGCTGCCCGGTGGCGCTGCGTCCCACGGCCACCACGCGTTCCACGTCGGGCGCCAGCAGGCACTCGCGCAGCACGCCCTGCCCCACCATGCCGGTGGCGCCAAAGATCAGGATGTTCATGGGAGGGAAGCTCCGAAGAGGTCAGACCGCGAAGGCCGCGGGCTTTTTCTCGAGCACGGCCAGCAGCAGGTCGACGTCGAGGCTGGAAGGCTGCGGCGGCTGCAGCGCGCCGAGCAGCCGCGACAGCGTTTCGATGTGCGGCAGCAGCGGACCGAGAAAGCGCGTGCCGTCGGCGCCCGCCACCAGCAGGGTCGGGAAGGTCTCGACGTCGAAGGCGTCGGCGATCTCGGCGTGGTCCTCGATGTCGACCCAGGCGAAGCGGAACTGCGGATGCGCCTTTGCCAGCTCGACCAGCAGCGGCCGGTAGTCGCGGCAGGTGCCGCACCATTCGGCGCACAGGCAGACGACCCACAGCGCGTTGGCATCGGCGGAAGAATCGACGGGGACGACGGGAACAGCGCTCAAGGTGGATACGGCGAAGGTGGGATGGCGAACCCGGGTGGTGCGGCCGCGGGGTCGTGGCTATTATCAACAAAGCCCCTGCGGGGCGCAGGAGACCCACGATGAACACCTCCACCCCTGCCGCGCCGGACACGCCGGCCACGGTCGATCCGCGCCGCTTCACGAGCTTTGCCGAGTTCTATCCCTTCTATCTGACCGAGCACGCCAACGTCACCTGCCGGCGGCTGCATTTCGCGGGCTCGACGATCTCGCTGCTGTGCCTCGTGGCCCTGGTGGTCACGCTCAATCCGTGGTGGCTGCTGGCCGGGCTGGTGGCGGGCTACGGCTTCGCCTGGGTCGGGCATTTCGGCTTCGAGAAGAACAAGCCGGCCTCGTTCAAGCGCCCGCTGTATTCCTTCATGGGCGACTGGACGATGTACCGCGACATCTGGGCCGGCCGGGTCAAGATCTGACGGACCGAACGCCAGGGCGCTCCTAGATCAATAGCACGTCGCCCAGCCGCAGCGTGCGCAGCGGGCCCTTCTGCCACAGGTCTTCGAGCGGTTCGGCGCGCGGCATCAGCAGCTCGCGCAGCAGCGGTTCGATGGGCGTCGACGGGTCGGCCAGCAGCACGTAGCGCGGGTCCTGGTTGGCGGGCTCCTCGGCCAGCGGCGCGATCCAGTCGAGCCGCACCAGCGTGTCGATCACCGGCACCAGCTGCAGCCCGTCGACCCGCATGCGCGTCAGCAGTTCGCTCGCGCCCATGCCCTTGGCCGGCGTGGCCTGCGCGCGCGCCAGGTGCTGCAGCACCTCCATCGCGAGCTGCATCGGCCAGCCCGCCGCGCCGCCCCGGCGCGCCACGCCGGTCAGCAGGCTCGGCAGGTAGGCCGCGATGACGGCGCCCAGCAGCACGATCACCCAGGCCACGTAGATCCACACCAGCAGGATCGGGAAGGTGGCGAAGGCGCCGTACAGCACCGAATAGGTCGGCACCAGGCTCAGGTAGTAGCCCAGCACGCGCTTGGCGATCTCGATGGCCGCCGCCACGAAGAGGCCACCGGCCCAGGCATGCGACCAGCGCACCGTGGTGTTCGGCACGTAGTGGTACAGCCCGGCCATGCCGGCCGCGAGCAGCAGGAATTCCAGGGAGTCGAAGGCCAGCTTGACGATGCCTCCACCCACCACGTCGCGCGAAGCGGCGAACACGTACGAGGTGGTCGACAGGCTCACCGCAAGGATCAGCGGCCCCAGCGTGATGGTGGCCCAGTAGATCAGCACCCGCTGCGCGAGCGGCCGCGGCGTTCGCACGCGCCAGATGTTGTTGAGCGTCTTGTCGATCGTGAGGATCAACGCGATGGCGGTGATCAGCAGCACCACCAGGCCCGCGATACCGAGCCCGCTGGCCTTGCTCGCGAACTGGTTCAGGTAGCCCAGCACCTGGCGCGCGATATTGTCGGGAATCAGGCTTTCGATCAGCCAGCGCTGCAGGCGGCCCTGCATGGTGGCGAACATCGGAAACACGGTGAAGAGGGCAAGCGCCACCGTGAAGAACGGCACCATGGCGATGGTGGTGGTGAAGGTCAGGCTGCTGGCCGTGAGGCCGAGGCGGTCTTCGCGGAAACGCTCCCCCAATACCGCTGCGGTGTTGCGCCAAGGAAAGCGCGAAAGATCCCTCCAAAGCTGCCGACGATTCATGCCCGGTATCATGCCATCCGCTCTTTCCAGAGGCGCCCGGCCCCCCGGTGCGCCCCCTCTTCTTCTTTCGCCGCCACCGTGTCCGACACCCCACTCCCGCCCTCTTCCGTCCGCGCCACCCGATGGGCCGCCGTGGGCAGCCTCGTCGGCCTGATCGTGCTGGGCCTGGCCTGGGAGCTGTGGCTGGCGCCGCTGCGCCCGGGCGGCTCGCTGCTCGCGCTCAAGGTGCTGCCGCTGGTCATTCCGCTCGCGGGGCTCTACAAGAACCGCATGTACACCTACCGCTGGGTCAGCCTGATGATCTGGCTCTACTTCACCGAAGGCGTGGTGCGCGCCTGGAGCGACACCAACGGCGTGGGGCAGGTCCTCGCGCTCGTCGAGGTGCTGCTGTGCCTCGTGCTCTTCGCGGCCTGCGCGTGGCATGTGCGCCTTCGCCTGCGCCACGCCAAGGCCGCCGCTGCTGCTGCCCGTCCCCTGGAGGCTTCCGCCCAATGACCACCTCTTCTTCCCTCCTCGACCAACTGCGCGCCATCGTCGGCGCCACGCACGTGCTGACCGAGGGCGACCTCGCGGCCTACGAGCAGGACTGGCGCAAGCGCGCGCGCGGCAAGTCGCTCGCCGTGGTGCGCCCGGCCAATGCGCAGCAGGTGGCCGACGTGGTCAAGGCCTGCGCCGCGGCCGGCACGGCCGTCATTCCGCAGGGCGGCAACACCGGCCTGGCGGTCGGCTCCATTCCCGACGACAGCGGCACGCAGGTGGTGCTGAGCCTGCAGCGACTGAACGCCATCCGCAACATCGACGCCGCCAACCTCACGATGACCGTCGAGGCCGGCTGCATCCTGCAGACGCTGCAAGAGACCGCCGAGAAAGCCGGCTACCTGTTCCCGCTGAGCCTCGCGGCCGAAGGCAGCTGCACCATCGGCGGCAACCTCGCGACCAACGCGGGCGGCACGCAGGTCGTGCGCTACGGCAACACGCGCGACCTGTGCCTGGGCCTGGAAGTGGTCACGCCGCAGGGCGAGATCTGGGAAGGCACGAGCGGCCTGCGCAAGGACAACACCGGCTACGACCTGCGCGACCTGATCGTCGGCAGCGAAGGCACGCTGGGCGTCATCACCGCGGCGACCATGAAGCTCTACCCGCTGCCCGCCGCGCAGCTCACGGCCTGGGCGGCCGTGCCTTCGCTCGACCATGCGGTCACGCTGCTGGGCCTGGCGCACAAGCACCTGGGCTCGGGCCTCACGGGCTTCGAGGTGATGGGCAAGTTCGCGCTGAGCCTGGTCGACAAGCACATGCCGCAGCTGCGCGTGCCCTTCATCGACGACGAGGCCGTGCCGTATTGCGTGCTGCTCGAGAACTCCGACAGCGAGTCCGAGGACCACGCCCGCGCGCGCTTCGAGGCGCTGCTCGAAACCGCCTTCGAAGACGGCTGCGTGACCGACGCGGTGGTGGCCGAGAACCTCACGCAGGCGCACCAGCTCTGGCACATCCGCGAGAGCATTCCGCTCGCGCAGGCAGAGGAAGGGCTGAACATCAAGCACGACATCTCGATCCCCGTGTCGCGCATTCCCGCCTTCGTGGAAGCCACCGACGCTCTGCTGAAACGCGAGATCGCCGGCGTGCGGCTGGTCAACTTCGGCCACCTTGGCGACGGCAACCTGCACTACAACGTGCAGGCGCCCGAGAACATCGACACCAAGGCATTTTTGAAGAACGAGGAAGAGCGCATCAACACGCTGGTCTACGACGCGGTCGAGCAGTTCGGCGGCTCGTTCTCGGCCGAGCATGGCGTGGGCTCGCTCAAGGTCGACAAGCTCGAGAAGCACAAGTCGCCGGTGGCGCTGGAGATGATGCGGGCGATCAAGCGCGGGCTCGATCCGAAGAACATCCTGAACCCGGGGCGCGTGATCCGCGTCTAGCCCGGAAAGTCTTCGCCGCGCAGCTCGATCGGCTGGCCGTGCGGCGTGCGCTCCGCCGCGTGGTCCCAGGCGTGGCGGTAGCGGGTCAGCTCGTCGCCGGAACTCGCGCCCTTGCGCGCCACGAGGTTTTCGAGCGCGGCGAGCCAGTGGCGGTAGTAGGTGTCGCCCGTGTCGGGGTCGCCTGCGGCTTGCGCAGCGCTGATCTGGGTGGCCAGCGCCTCGGCCCATTCGACCCAGCTGAACAGCCCGCGCTCGTGCAGCGCGAGCGTCATCGCGAAGGCCTGCGCCTCCCACGGTTCCCTGAACACCGGCCCGTCGGCGTCGCGCGGCATCCCCGGAGCAAGTGCGAGCGGCGGCATGTCGTTCGCCTTCATGCCGCAGGCTCCAGGTAGCTTTCCCACGCATCGACCGATACCGCGAGGTTCTGGCGCGGCGTGCCCTCGCCCCACAGCTCGGCCTCGTCGAAGACCACGGTGTAGAGCCACTGCGGCTGCTCGCCCAGGCCCTGCGCATTCGCATCGGCGAACACGTGCGCGCCGTGGATGTGCTCGATCGTGCCGCGCTTGCCCTGCACATAGGCCGGCAGGCGCGTGTGGTGGTCGACGCGCCCGAGGTGCATGCGCACGGCCTGCCCGACCGCAAAGCGCGCGGGCGCCGATGCGGGGCGCTCGGTGCCGGAGCCCTTGGCGAGCACGGCGGGCACGTTCGCGGCCTGCAGCACGCGGGCGACCGGTGCGGCCGGATGGTGCATCTGCCCGGATTCGATCTCGTCCGCGAAGACCTGGCCACGCTGCAGCATCAGCTGCTCCAGCGCGCCGAGCCAGATCTGGTAGTAGCTCAGGTCGCGGTAGTCAGGCAGCGTCTCACGCGCGGCGCGGCTGGTGTCGATGTTCCAGGAGCCGGTGGCACCCATGGCCAGCGTGAGCGCCAGCGCGCGCGGCTCCCAGGCGCCATGGAACAGCTCGCCTTCGGGCTCGGGCGTGACGGGGCCGAAGCCGGGTTGTCCGCCGAGGTCGGCATGCGTCGTGTAGGTCATGTCGTGCTCCTTGCCGACGGCGCCTCGACCACGCGCGTGCCGATCATCGAATCGCGCGAGACCAGCGCGGCGAGCTCGTCTTCGCTCCAGCCCTCGGTGCCGGCCGGGCGCTGCGGGATCACGAGGTAGCGCACCTCGGCAGTCGAGTCCCAGACGCGGATGCGCGTGGCCTCGGGCAAGGTGGTGCCGAAGTCGGCCAACACGCCGCGCGGGTCTTTCACGGCGCGCGAACGGTAGGGCGCGCTCTTGTACCAGGTGGGCGGCAGGCCGAGCACGGGCCAGGGGTAGCAGCTGCACAGGGTGCAGACGACCATGTGGTGCTGGTCGTCGGTGTTGGCCACGGCCACCATGTGTTCGCCCTGGCGGCCCGTATAGCCCAGCGAGGCGATGGCCGCCGTGGCGTCGGCCATCAGCCAGTCATGGAACGTCTGGTCGACCCAGGCCCGCGCCACCACCCGTGCGCCGTTGCGCGGGCCGATCCGGGTCTGGTAGGTGTCGATCAGCGCGTCGAGCGCGGCGGGGTCGATGTAGCCTTTTTGCGTGAGCACGCTTTCGAGGGCGCGCACGCGCAGGTCCATCTCGCCGAGTTCGCTGTGGTCGTGGGAATGGTCGTGGGAGTGGTCATGGCCGGTCATCGGCCGATGCTAGCGCCGCCCCGTAAAATTCCCAACATGACCCTCCCTGCCCGCCCCGTCCGCTCCCAGTACGAAGATTTCATGCGCCACGTCGACACGCACGGCGTGTTCAAGAGCGACCGCACGGGCACGGGCACCAAGAGCGTGTTCGGCCACCAGATGCGCTTCGACCTGAACGAGGGCTTTCCGCTGGTGACCACGAAGAAGGTGCACCTCAAGTCCATCATCCAGGAACTGCTGTGGTTCCTGACCGGCTCCAGCAACAACAACTGGCTCAAGGAACGCGGCGTCACCATCTGGGACGAATGGGCGCGCGAAGACGGCGACCTGGGCCCGGTGTACGGCGTGCAGTGGCGCAGCTGGCCCACGCCCGACGGCGGCCACATCGACCAGATCTCCGACGTCATCAAGACGCTGAAGAGCAACCCCGACTCGCGCCGCATCATCGTGAGCGCCTGGAACGTGGCCGAGCTCTCGAAGATGGCGCTCATGCCCTGCCACGCCTTCTTCCAGTTCTACGTGGCACCGCCGCAAGCCGAGGGCGAACGCGGCAAGCTCAGCTGCCAGCTCTACCAGCGCAGCGCCGACATCTTCCTGGGCGTGCCCTTCAACATCGCCAGCTACGCGCTGCTCACGCACATGGTCGCGCAGCAGTGCGACCTCGACGTGGGCGATTTCATCTGGACCGGCGGCGACTGCCACATCTACAGCAACCACGCCGAGCAGGTGAAGCTGCAACTCAGCCGCACGCCCTTCCCCTACCCCACGCTGAACATCAGGCGCAAGCCCGACTCGATCTTCGACTACCAGTACGAAGACTTCGAAGTGCTCGACTACAGGCACGGCGATCCGATCAAGGCGCCGGTGGCGGTGTGAACGCGATGAGCGCCACCACGCCCCGCATCAACCTGATCTTCGCGCGCGCCGCCAACGGCGTGATCGGCGTGAACAACACCATCCCCTGGCACCTGCCCGAGGACATGGCCCACTTCAAGCAGCAGACCGCGGGCGCGCCCGTGGTGATGGGCCGCAAGACCTGGGACTCGCTGCCCCCGCGCTTTCGTCCGCTGCCGGGCCGCCGGAACATCGTGGTCACGCGGCAGGCCGACTGGCAAGCCGAAGGCGCGCAAGCGGTCGGCAGCCTGCCCGATGCGCTGTCGCTGTGCACGCCGGCGGACTCGCCCGAAGTCTGGGTGATCGGCGGCGCACAGATCTACGCCGAAGCCGAACCACTGGCCCAACGCGCGGTGGTCACCGAGATCGCACGCGACTACGAAGGCGACGCGCACGCCCCCGTGCTCGACGCCGCCGTGTGGCGCGAGACGCAGCGCGAGTCGCACGTCTCGGCCAAGGACGGCCTGCCCTTCAGCTTCGTGACCTACGAACGCGTCACTGCATGACGATCAAGCACCGCGCGCCCGGTACCTCGCCACAACTGTCGCGGCGCACCGTGCTGGCCGGTGCCGCCCTGCTCGCCGGCCTCGCGCCGCTGCAGGCCCTGCATGCTGCCGGGCCGCTGGAGTCGGACGAAGAGGTGCTGTTCATGCCCGGCACCGCGCGCCCCACGGCCGATGGCCGGCTCGAGGTCGACGTGCATGCCTGGGTGTTCGAGCGCGAGCACCGCTGGGGCCTGGACGCCGCGCTCGCCCGCTACCTCGGCATGAACCTGAAGAAGCTCACGCCGGCCGCGCGGCTGCGCTTCAGCCAGCGCACCGCGCTGTTCCATGCCGAATCGGAAGAAGGCAAGGTGATCGACGTCGTCTTCGACGGCTCGGCCACGCGCCTCACGATGCCGCCCACGGGCGCCGACGGCCGCAGCAACCTGCGCGCGGTCATCGAGGCCTCGCACATCCCGGCGTCGCAGGAGTGGCTGCCGTTCCACGGCGTGACCGGCCCGGGCGAGCTGCTGCCGCGCTTTCGCGGCCGTGCGCAGATCGTGCCGGCGCAGGGCGTGTCGGTCATCTCGGACATCGACGACACCATCAAGCGCACGCAGGTGCGCGACCGGCGCGAGATGCTGCTGAACACCTTCGCGCGCCGCTTCGAGGCCGCGCCGGGCATGGCGGCGCACTACCGCGCGCTGGCGCAGGCGCCCGGCACGCGCTTTCACTACCTCTCGGGCAGCCCGATCCAGCTGTACCCCGCGCTCACGGACTTCATTCGCGACGCCGACTTTCCCGCCGGCAGCATGCACCTGCGCGAGAGCACGACATGGCGCACGCTGATCCCCAGCGCCGAAGACTCGCGCGCGCACAAGCTCGGCGTGATCGAGCGGCTGCTGGCCGAATTTCCGCAACGCCGCTTCCTGCTCGTGGGCGATTCGGGCGAGGCCGATCCCGAGATCTACGCGCAGGTGTTCCGCGCGCATCCGCAGCGCATCGACGGCATCGTGATCCGCGACGTGACCGACGAGAACCGGCTGTCCGATCGCTACCGCGCCACCTTCGAAGGCATCGAGCCCGTGGTCTGGCACCTGCTGCGGCCCGACACCACCGCGTGGCCCATTCAACCGGCCAGTCGATAGCGGCGGCTCAGGCCGTGCGCGCACCCAGCCAACGCCGGTAGCGCTTCGTCAGCCGCTTCGTGCGCAGCTGGTCGAGCACCAAGGTCAGGAACGGCGAATGCGCGGGCGCAGCGTTGCGGCCCGGGCGCAGCGTGCGCAGCCGGCGCTTCACCAGCGCCATGCGCGCCAGCGCGGCCATGACCTGGTCCTTCCAGTCGACCTGCGGGCTCTGCGCCGCCGCGTCTTCGCCCGCGCGCCAGCGTGCGGGCAGGTCGGGCGCCACGGCCAGCGCGGTGGCCATGCCCACCACGGCGACGCCCTCCCCCAGCACCCGTTCAGCGACGGCGCGGCGCACGATGCCGCCCGTGGTCATGACCGGCATGCGCGCCTCGGCGGCCAGCTCCCGGGCGAACTCCAGGAAGTAGGCTTCGCGCGCCAGCGTGCGGCCGTCGGCGGTGCGCCCCTGCATCGCCGGGCTTTCGTAGCTGCCGCCCGACAGTTCGACCAGGTCCACGGCCTCGTCGTTGAGCCAGCGGATGACCTGCTTCGCATCGTTCTCCGAGAAGCCGCCGCGCTGGAAGTCGGCGGAGTTGAGCTTCACGGCCACGGCGAAGCCGCGCGCCACGCGGGCCCGCACGGCACGCACCACGTCGAGCAGGAAGCGCGCGCGGTTCTCCAGGCTGCCGCCCCAGGCATCGGTGCGCTGGTTGGTCAGCGGCGACAAAAACTGCGAGAGCAGGTAGCCGTGCGCCGCATGGACCTGCACGCCGGTGAAGCCCGCACGCTCGGCGGCCTGCGCCGTGGCGGCGAAGCGGTCGACGGTCTCGGCGATCTCCGCCTCGCTCATCGCCTTGGGTTGCACGAAAAGCTTGCTGTGCTTGCCCAGCTCGAGCGCCACCGACGACGGCGCCCACGCCGTGCCGCCCATGCTGATCTGCACCTGCCGGCCCGGATGGTTGATCTGCATCCACACCTGCGCGCCGCCGCTGCGCGCGGCCGCGGCCCATTCGCTGAAGCGCTCCAGCGGCGTGCCGGCTTCGAGCACGACGCCGCCCGGGCCGGTGAGCGCACGGCCGTCGATCATCACGTTGCCCGTGAGGATCAGGCCCGCCCCGCCCTGCGCCCAGACGCGGTACAGGTCGTGCAGCGCCGCGCCGGGCAACTGCCCGGCATCGGCCATGTTTTCCTCCATGGCAGCCTTGGCCAGGCGGTTGGGCAGGACGCTCCCGTTGGGCAGGGTCAGCGGCAGGAAAAGCGGCGAGGAGTTCACGATGAGGACCGGGTGGTGGAGTGGAAAAACCCGATGCTAAGATTCAAGCCAACTTGAAGGTCAAGCGATATGAAGATCGGTGAACTGGCAGACAAGACCGGCATGGCGCCCTCGGCCATCCGCTTCTACGAACAAAGCGGCCTGCTGCCCGCACCCGAGCGCGGCGCCAATGGGTACCGCGTCTACAACGAGGCCGCGCTCAAGCGGTTGCAGCTGATCCAGATCGCGCAGAACCTCGGCTTCTCGCTGGACAGCCTGCGCAGCGCCTTCGCAGGCTGCGAGGTCTTCTCGGGGGACGACCTGCTCGAACGGCTCGACGGCCGCGTGCGCGAAATCGACCAACTCATGGCCGGCCTGCGCGCGCAGCGGCGCGACCTGACCGACCTGCGCACCACCTTGCGCCAGACCTGGGCCGCCGGCGAATGCATGGACCCCGCCACGCTGGCCGAAAGCATGGCTACGACCAGAAACAAAGTGGCACGTCCCTCGCGCCCGCAGAAAGAACTGGAAACTTCGGTACACGCCTCGAAAGGCATGCGCGGCGCAGGGTTTAGACAGCGCTAATTGTTTGTGCGCACAATGTCCGAACCGCCCTCCCCTCAACACAAGGAGACGACCCATGTCCATGGAATTTCTTCGGACCCTCGCCGAGCAGAAATTGCCATACGTCCTCCACACGCCCGCAGACATCGACAGGCTGCGCGTGCTGCGTGCCGCCGACCTCGTGACTGCCTTCATTCCGCCGTCGGAGCACGCGCCCGACGAGCGCGCGATTCATCAGCTGGCCCAGGTGGAATCGATCACCGCGAAGGGCCGCCTGGCCCTGAACAAGGCGACCTCTTCGTTCATCGAACTCTGACGATTCCGAATCGTCAGACCACGCCCTGCGCCAGCATCGCATCGGCCACGCGCACGAAGCCGGCGATGTTCGCGCCATCGACATAGCTCACGCTGCCGTCGGCGCGCGAACCGTAGTGCAGGCACGACTCGTGGATGCCCTGCATGATCTGCAGCAGGCGCGCATCGACCTCGTCGCGCGTCCATGACAGCCGGGCTGCGTTCTGGCTCATCTCCAGGCCCGACGTGGCCACGCCGCCCGCGTTGCTGGCCTTGCCCGGTGCGTACAGCACGCCGTGGCCTTCGAGCACCTTCACAGCCTCGATGGTCGATGGCATGTTGGCGCCTTCGGCCACGCACACCACGCCGTTCTTCACCAGCGTGCGCGCGTCTTCCTCGTTGAGCTCGTTCTGCGTGGCGCTGGGCAGCGCCACGTCGACCGGCACGTGCCACGGCGTGGCGCCGGCCACGAAGCGGGTGCCGGTGCGCTCGGCGTAGTCGCTCACGCGGCCGTAGAGGTGGTTCTTCACGTCCATCAGCACGGCCAGCTTCTCGGGCGTGAAGCCTTCCTCGTCGACCACGGTGCCGCTCGAGTCCGACACGGTGACCACCTTGGCGCCCAGCGCCATGGCCTTCTCGATGGTGTACTGCGCCACGTTGCCCGCGCCCGAGACGCTCACGCGCAGGCCGTCGAAGCTGCGGCCCTTGCGCTTGAGCATTTCCTGCGCGAAGTAGACGTTGCCGTAGCCGGTGGCTTCAGGGCGAATGAGCGAGCCGCCGAAGCTCAGGCCCTTGCCCGTGAACACGCAGTCGGCGCGGTTGGTGAGCTTCTTGACCATGCCGGCCATGAAGCCGACCTCGCGCCCGCCCACGCCCACGTCGCCCGCCGGCACGTCGGTGTCGGAGCCCACGTGGCGGAACAGCTCGGTCACCAGGGCCTGGCAGAAGCGCATCACCTCGCCCTGGCTCTTGCCCTTGGGATCGAAGTCGGCACCGCCCTTGCCGCCGCCCATGGGCAGCGTGGTCAGCGCGTTCTTGAAGGTCTGCTCGAAGGCCAGGAACTTGAGGATCGACAGGTTCACCGAGGGGTGGAAGCGCATGCCGCCCTTGTAGGGGCCGATGGCCAGGCTGTGCTGGATGCGGAAACCGCGGTTGACCTGCACCTCGCCGTGGTCGTCCACCCAGGACACGCGGAACATGATCACGCGCTCGGGCTCCACCAGCCGCTCCAGCAGGCTGTGGCTCGTGTACTTGGGGTGCTTCTCGATGTAGGGCCACAGGCTCTCCATCACTTCGGTCACGGCCTGCAGGTACTCGGGCTGTCCGGGGTTGCGTTGTGCGACGTGTGCGAGGAACCCCCCGACGGATGCGTGCTTCATTCCAATCAATCCTCTGTTTTCCAAAACGGTGCATAACCTTATGCGAATCCTGCATTTTGCCGGATCGGAGAACCAGATTGAGGCGCAAAGCCCTAACAAGGTGCGTTGTTTGGAACGTGTGGCGTAGTGAGGCCCCAACTTGGAACATCGCCCGGGCGCACAGGCGGCCGCAAAAGCGGTCAGAATCCCGCCCCGCGCGCCCTCCCGCACGGCCCGTCTCGGAATTCAAAGATGCAGATCAGCTACCGCTTCCAGTTCTCGCAGGCGCATGTGCTCACCGGCTTCCTGCGCAACCTGCAGCAGGTCTGGTGGGTCCGGTTCAAGTGGCCATTGGCACTCCTGTTCGCCCTGGCCCTGGCCGTGTGCGTCTACGAGGGGTTTCCCGCCCTGGCGGCCGTTTTCGCGGTCGGCATCGCGCTGCTGCTGAGCGCGCCGGCCATCGCCCGGCTGGCCCTCCATCGTTTCAGGCAGAGCCCCTTCTACGACGACGAGATCGACTTCTCGCTGTCGGAGAACGGCTCCCATGCGCGGGGCCGCCACAGCGAGGTGCGCCACGGCTGGGAGGCCTACACCAAGGCCCGCCGCTTCAAGGACGGCCTGCTGCTGTGCCACGGCCCGGACGCCTTCCACTGGCTGCCCGATGCGGCCGCGGCCGATCCGGCGGCCATTGCAGCGGCGCAGCAGCTCGCACGCGCGCGCATCCGGGACTACCGCGAGCTCTGACCGGGAACCGTGGACGATGAAGGCCAGGCGCCCCGGATCAACGGCACGCCCGCCTGCTACTTGCGCGCCTTCTCGATCTCGGCCATCAGCTCCTTGACGGTGGCCTCGCCGACCGAGGCCGTGTACTTGTCGATCACCGGCTTCACCTTGGCGCGCAGCTTCGCCATCTCTTCGGGCGGTAGTTCGGAGACCGTCATGCCGGCCTTCTTGAGCGCATCGAGCGCGCTGTCAGCAGCGCCGCGCGAGGCCTGGCGCTGGAACGTGGTCGCCTCCGCGGCGGCCTCGTTGACGATCTTCTTTTCGTCGGCACTCATGCCGTCCCAGGTCTTGCGGCTGATCAGCAGCGCCTGCGGGTTGTAGATGTGGCGGGTCTGGGTGATGTACTTCTGCACTTCCGCGAACTTGGACGACAGGATGGTCGTGTTCGGGTTCTCCTGGCCGTCGACCGCCTTCTGGTCGAGCGCGGGGTACAGCTCGGGGAACGGCAGCGGCGTGGCGTTGGCGCCCAGCGCGCTGAACATGTCGATGTAGATCGGCGACTGGATCACGCGGATCTTCAACCCCGCGATGTCGTCGGCCTTGACGATCGGACGCTTGCTGTTGGTGAGGTTGCGAAAGCCCAGGTCCCAGTAGCCCAGGCCGTGCAGCGCCTTGTCCTCCAGCTTGGCCATCAGCTTCTGGCCGAAGGGGCCGTCGGTGACGACGTCGGCTTCCTTGCCGCTGTTGAAGAGGAACGGGAAGTCGTAGGCCGCGAACTCCTTCACCTGCGCCGACAGGATGCCGGCGTTGAGCACGGTCATCTCCACCGTGCCACCCTGCAGCGCCGACACGGTCTGCAGGTCGCCGCCCAGCGTGCCGCCCGGGAACAGCTTCACGGTGATCTTGCCGCCCGACTTCGCGGCCACGAGGTCGGCGAACTTCTGCGCGCCCTGCGCCTGCGGATGGCCGGCCTGGTTCTGGAACGCGAACTTGATGGTGCGCTCCTTGAGCTGCGCGAACGCACCGGGGGCAGCGAACGCAACGGCCGCCGCCACGGCGGCCATCAACAGGGTGCGCTTCGAATGCTTCGTCTTCATGGTGATGTCTCCTTCTCTTTGTTGGGGATGGTGCAAACGGCTGGGCCTACGCCCTCTTCTTGAACAACGCCGAGGCCCCGCTGGCGCGCGCCACCTCTTCGGCGGCCTGGCACAGCGCCGGTCCCAGCGCCTCCATGCGCTGCGGCGTGAGCCGCACCGACGGGCCCGCGATGGTGACGACCCCGATCGCCGTGCCATCGGCGCCGAACACGGGCGCGGCCATGGCGGTCATCGCGGGGGCGAACACCTCGTTGATCATGCTGAAGCCGCGCTGGCGCGCCGCCTTCACGAAAGCCATCACGGCCTTGAGCGACGTGGGGGCCTTGGGGCCGTAGTCCTCGGGCTTGCCCAGCCCCTTCTTGGCGACGAGCGCCATCGCGTCGTCCTCGCCCATGGTGGACAGCCACGCGTGCCCGGCGGCGCTGCACGAGAGCGCCACCGACAGGCCCATGTCGGGGTCGTAGCGCAGGCCATGCGTGGCGCCTTGGGCCTTCGCGACAAAGGTCAGGTCTTCGCCGTCGACCACCGCCAGGCGCACGAGCTCGCCCGAGGTCGAGGCCAGCTGGTCGAGCAGCGGCTGCGCGATGTCGACGATGCCCGAGCGGCTGAGGAACGACAGGCTGATCGAGACCAGCTTGATGGTCAGCACGTAGTGGCCGTCGCGCGCCTCCTGCCGCACGTAGCCGCAGCGGATGAGCTCCGCGAGCAATCGGTGCGATGCACTCAATGGAATCTGCAATTCGCTGGCCAACGCCGACAGCGCGCACCCCTCGGGATGCTCCGCCAGATGTTCCAGCACCTTGAAGCTGCGTTCCAGTATTCCGCTCATTTCGTCCTCCAGATGTCGTCTCGTCAACGCGGGCGATGCGGCCCGCCACTCAGGGTCCGCCAGCGTAGCAGAACTCGGGGAAGGGATTTCCATTATGGAAATTCTTTCCAACAAAAATACGATCGCCTCCGTCCGGCATTTTTCCTTCCCCCTTTCTTCCTTCCCGCCCGAGGACCCTTCGTGAAACTTCTTCGTATGCTTGCCGTGGCCGGCCTGTGCGCCGGCCTCACCGCCCCGTCGTGGGCGCAGCAGGAGCGCGTGATCCGCTTCGGCCACCTGAACAACGCCGACCACCCCGTGAGCTTCGGCGTCAAGCGCTTTGCCGAGCTGCTCTCGGCCAAGAGCGGCGGCAAGATGAAGGTCCAGGAGTTCCCCGCCTCGCAGTTGGGCAACGAGATGCAGCAGCAGTCGGCCTTGCAGGGCGGCGTGCAGCAGATGTCGGCACCGGCCACCACGTCGCTCGCAGGCATCGTCAAGGAGTTCGGCCTCGTCGACTTCCCCTTCTCGGTGAACAACTTCGCGCAGGCCGATGCGCTGCTCGACGGCCCGTTGGGCCAGGCCCTGATCGCCAAGCTCCCCGAGAAGGGCCTCGTCGCCCTGGGCTACTGGGACCTGGGGTTTCGCAACGTCACCAACAGCAAGCGCCCCATCGCCAAGCCTGAAGACCTCGAAGGTCTGAAGATCCGCGTGATCCCCAACCCCGTGTTCCTCGAAACCTTCAAGGCCTTCAAGGCCAACCCGGTGCCGATGCCTTTTGCCGAGCTGTACGGTGCGCTCGAAGCCAAGGCTGTCGATGGCCAGGAGAACCCCTATGCGGTGATCCTGTCGAACAAGTTCTACGAAGTGCAGAAGTTCGTGAGCGCCACCAACCACGTGTACGCCGCCAACATCGTGCTGGTGAGCAAGAAGTTCTGGGACTCGCTCACGCCCGCCGAGCAGAAGATGATGAACGACGCGGCCAACGAGGCGCGCGGCTACCAGCGCCAGGTCAGCCGCGCTGCCGCGCAAAAGGCCGTGGGCGACCTGCAGGCCAAGGGCGCGCAGTTCAACGAACTCAGCGCCGCCGAGCAAAAGCGCATGCGCGACATCGCCAAGCCCGTCGTCGACAAGTTCGCCGCCCAGTACGACCCCGCCATCGTCAAGCTCTACAACGACGAGCTCCTGCGCATCCGCAAGTAAGTCAGCAAGCCAGCCCGTCCCTCACCGAAGCTCCCCATGAAGATCCTCGTTCTCCACGGCCCCAACCTCAATCTGTTCGGTCGCCGCGAACCGCACATCTACGGCAAGACCACGCTCGCCGAGATCAACGCGCAGCTGCAGGCCCTCGCCGGCGAACTCGGCGTGACGCTGGACACCATCCAGTCGAACCACGAAGGCGACCTGATCGACTTCCTGCACACCCACATCGACGATGCGCAGGGCGCGCTGGTGAACCCCGCCGGCCTCACGCAGCACGGCGTTCCGCTGCACGACGCGATCAAGGCCATGCCGTTCCCGACCATCGAGGTCCACATGTCCAACATCGCCGCGCGCGAGGCATGGCGCGCGCATTCGATCATCTCGCCGGCGGTGAAGGGCACGGTCCAGGGCCTGGGCCCGCTGTCGTACCTGGCGGCGTTGCGCGCGCTGGTCGACATGCAGCGCCAGGCGCAAGCGCAAGCACAGGCCTCCGCATGACCCGCTGGCTCGACCGGTGCTGCACCGGCATCGAGGCGCTGATCGCGGCCGCGCTCGCGGTCATGGTCGTGCTCGTGTTCGGCAACGTGGTGCTGCGCTACGGCTTCAACTCGGGCATCACGGTGTCCGAGGAAATCTCGCGCTGGCTCTTCATCTGGATGACCTTCCTGGGCGCCGTGGTGGCACTGAAGGAGCACGGCCACCTGGGTGTGGACATGGTGGTGCAGAAGCTGCCCCCCATCGGCAAGAAGATCTGCCTGGCCGTCGGCCATGCAGTCATGCTCTACATCGTCTGGCTGCTGCTGCAGGGCAGCATCGCGCAGGCGCGCATCAACTGGGACGTGACGGCACCCGTCACCGGCGCGTCGATGGCCATCGTCTACGCCGCGGGCATCGTGTTCTCGGTGCTGGCCGGGCTCATCCTGGCGCTCGACCTGCTGCGCCTGCTCACGGGCCGCATCGCCGACCATGAACTGGTGATGGTGCAGGAATCGGAAGAAGCGGTGCAGCTACAGCAGATCCTGGGTTCGCAAGACGCCAAGGAACCGGGGGCACGGCCATGACCATCGCTGTTTTCGTCGGCTCGCTGCTGCTCGCCATGGCGATGGGCATTCCCATCGCCTTCTCGTTGCTGGCCAGCGGAGTGGCGCTGATGTGGCACCTCGACCTGTTCGACGCGCAGATCCTCACGCAGAACGTGATCGGCGGCGCCGACAGCTTTCCGCTGCTGGCCGTGCCCTTCTTCATGCTCGCGGGCGAGATCATGAACGTGGGCGGGCTGTCCAAGCGCATCGTCGACTTCGCGCTCGCGCTGGTCGGCCATGTGAAGGGCGGCCTGGGCTACGTGACCATCATGGCGGGCTGCCTGCTGTCGGCACTCTCGGGCTCGGCCGTGGCCGACGCCGCCGCGCTCACCGCACTGCTGCTGCCGATGATGGTGCGCGCGGGCCACGACAAGCCGCGCGCGGCCGGCCTCATTGCGGCCACCGGCGTGATCGGCCCCGTGATCCCGCCGAGCATCGGCCTGGTGATCTTCGGCGTGGCGGCCAACGTGTCGATCTCCAAGCTGTTTCTCGCGGCCATCGTGCCGGGCCTGCTGATCGGCGGCGCGCTGTGGATCACCTGGGCCTGGCTGGTGCGGCGCGAAAAGATCGTGCCGCCGCCGCGCAAGTCGTCGGCCGAGATTGCCGCCGCCTTCCGCAACGCGCTGTGGGCGCTGATGCTGCCGGTGATCATCCTCGTGGGCCTGCGCATGGGCGTGTTCACGCCCACCGAAGCCGCGGTGGTGGCCGCCGTGTACGCGCTGTTCGTGTCGACGGTGGTGTACCGCGAGATCACCTGGAAGGACCTGTACGCCATCTTCGTGAGCGCAGCCAAGACCAGCGCCATCGTGATGTTCCTGATCGCCGCGGCGATGGTGAGCGCCTGGCTCATCACGGTGGCCGACCTGCCCTCCAAGATCGTGGGCATGCTGCAGCCGTTCATGGGCAACCAGATGCTGCTCATGATCGCGATCATGGTGCTCGTGATGGTGGTGGGCACGGCGATGGACATGACGCCGACCATCCTCATCCTCACGCCGGTGCTCATGCCGGTAGTGAAGGCGGCCGGCATCGACCCCGTGTACTTCGGCGTGCTGTTCATCATCAACAACTCGATCGGGCTCGTCACGCCGCCGGTGGGCACGGTGCTCAACGTGGTGGCCGGCGTCGGCAAGATCTCGATGGACGACGTCACGCGCGGCGTGGTGCCGTTCATGCTGGCCGAGTTCGCGATCCTGTTCGTGATGGTGGCGTTTCCGCAGCTGGTGATCGTGCCGGCGCGGTGGTTCGGGGGCTGAGCCGATGCGCGCCGTTTTCCTCACCGCGCTCACCCTGCTCACCGCCCTGCCCGCCGCTGCACAAGACCCCGAGCGCGAGGTGCTGCCCGAGCAGCGCCAGCGACTGGCCTTCATCGCGCCCTCCGGCTTCGCGCCACTGGGCAGCGGCAAGATGGTGTTCAGCGCCTTTCACGTCACGACCGGCCAGGAACTGTGGGTCACCGACGGCAGCAACGCCGGCACCACCTTGCTGAAGGACATCCGGCCGGGCTTCCGGGGCTCATTCCCCGCCGGGCAGGTCGCATTCAAGGGCCACGTCTACACCACCGCCACCGACGGCGCGAGCGGGCTCGAACTCTGGCGCACCGACGGCACCGCCGCCGGCACGACGCAGGTGATCGACCTGCGCCCCGGCGAAGAAGGCGCGATGCCCAACGAGCTGACGGTGTTCCGCGACGCGCTCTACTTCGTGGCCGACGACGGCCAGACCGGCTTCCAGGTGTGGAAGACCACGGGCGATGCGAAGAGCACCACGCGCGTGTCCGCCGTCGATGCCGGGCCGCGTGCCCTCACCCGCCAGCTCACCGTGGCCGGCCCGCGCCTGTTCTTCACCGCGACCACGCGCACGCACGGCCACGAACTCTGGGTGACCGACGGCACGTCCGAGCACACGCGCTTGGTGAAGGACATCCGCCCGGGCCTCGAGGATGCAGGCATCCAGAACCTCACGGCCGTGGGCAACGACCTGTACTTCACCGCGCACGACGGCGAACACGGCACCGAACTGTGGAAGAGCGACGGCACCGCACACGGCACGCAGCTGGTGAAGGACCTGCGCCCGGGCGCCGCACCCTCGCGGCCGACGCACCTGGCGGTGCTGGGCCGCACGCTGTACTTCTCGGCCGACGACGGCGTGCACGGCATCGAGCTGTGGAAGACCGACGGCACGGCGAAGGGCACAGTGCTGGTGAAGGACATCCGCCCCGGCCCGGGCGGCGCCATGTCGAGCGCGATCGCCGTGATGGGCGGCAAGCTCTACTTCGCCGCGACCGACGGCGTGTCGGGCGCGGAGCTGTGGCGCAGCGACGGCACGGCGGCGGGCACGGTGCGCGTGAAGGACATCGCACCGGGCGCGGAGAACGGCTCACCGGCACGCTTCGCCGTCATCGGGGCGCGCTTGTGGTTCGCGGCGAACGGCGGCGGTGGCCGGGGCGTCGAGCCATGGACCAGCGACGGCACGCCGGCCGGCACGCGCGCCGTGGCCGACCTTGCCGCGGGCGAACGCCACGCGATGCCGCTGGGCTTTCGCGCGCTGGGCGACGCGGTGCTCTTCGTGGCCGACGACGGCCACGGCAACGACCGCCTGTGGTCGCACCGCAAGGACGGCAAGGTGACATTGATCGGCGATCCGCTCAAGGAGCGGCTGCGCTGACACCGAAGGTTTGCGTGGCCGCGTAGTCGCGCAAGGCCTGCTGCATGGCTGCGGCGATGGCGGGGTGCGTCGGGTCGTGGCCCGCGCCCTGCGCCCACTGCAGCGGCGCGCCCAGCACCTGCGCCAGCACCTGAGCGCCCTCGGGCGGACACAGCGCGTCCTGCGTGCCGTGCACGATCAGCGTGGGAACAGCAGGCAATGCGGCGCAGCGCTGCAACAACGAGGGCGCATCGAGCCAGCAGCCGTGCCGCAGGTAGTGGCTCTGCACGCGGTAGCGCGCCACGAGCCGCGGCAGCATCGCTTCGTCGATCCGCGGCGCTGTGGCTCCGGTGGTGAGGCGCTGCTCCCAATCGAACCAGTGGCGCGTCAGCTCGCACTGCCGCGCCCAGGTGCCGTGCGCGAAGACTTCGGCGATCGGCACCGTCACCGGGCATCGCCGGCGACTGGCCTCGTCCCCCAGTGCGCGCCATGCGGGGCCGTCGTGCTGCAGGGCCCCGGCGAAGAGCGCGTGGATGTCGCCCGGACGCGCGAGGAACACGTTGCGCAGCAGCAGGCCCGCGACGGCCTCCGGTGCGTCGAGCGCATGCATCAGCGCCAACGTGGCGCCCCACGAGCCGCCCACCACCAGCCATCGATCGATGCGCAGATGTGCGCGCAGCTGCCGCAGATCAGCCAGAAGATCGGCAAGCGTGTTGTGCTCAATCGATCCTGTGGGGGTGCTGAGGCCCGAACCGCGCTGGTCGGGGCAGACGATGCGGTAATGCGCCGGATCAAAGTCCCGACGCAGCAGCGGCGAACTGCCCGAGCCCGGCCCGCCGTGCAGCACCACCACCGGCAGGCCCGCCGGATTGCCGTGCTCCTCGACGTGCATCACATGCCCGCCGTCCAGAGGCAGGCGATGGGTGATCGTCATTGGCGCGTGTTCTCAGCTCAGCGCGTTCGCGTCGGTGCGAAAGACGAGGTCGCCCGCACGCCGCGCGCCCGGCACGAAGCGGATCGGGGTGCCGACGTCGCGCGGATCACCCGCCGCCTTGACCATCGCCTCCACCTCCTCATGCCGCGGGCTCTTCGGGCACACCGGGTCCGTGGCCGCCGCGTCGCCGGTCAGCAGGAAGGCCTGGCAGCGACAGCCGCCGTGGTCCTTTTCCTTCTCGTCGCAGCTCTGGCAGGTGCTGCTCATCCAGCCCGTGCCACGGTACGTGCCGAAGGCCGGGCTCTCCTGCCAGATGCTGCGGATGCTGTGCTCGCGCACATTGGGGAAGTCGAGCCCGGGCAGCATGCGTGCGCTGTGGCACGGCAGCGCCACGCCGTCGGGCGCCACCACGAGGAACACGCTGCCCCACCCCGCCATGCAGGGCTTGGGCTTGCCCTCTGCGTAGTCGGGCACCACCCAGAGGATCTTCATGCGGCCGTCCAGCCGCGGGCGATGGGTTTGCACCACCGCCTCGGCCGTGGCCAGCATCTCGCGCGAGGGCATGAGCATCTCGCGGTTGCGCCAGGCCCAGCCGTAGTACTGCACGTTGGCGAGTTCGAGAAAGTCGGCCTCCATTGCCTCGGCCATCTCGATGATCCGGCCCACGTGCGGCAGGTTGTAGCGGTGCATCACGCAGTTCAGCACCATCGGGTAGCCGAGGTCCTTGATGGTGCGGGCCACGCGCTGCTTGAGGTCGAAGGTCTTCGTGGAGCTGAGGAAGTCGTTGAGCTCGCGGCTCGAATCCTGGAACGACAGCTGGATGTGGTCCAGCCCTGCCCGCTTCAACGTCTCGGCGCGCTGCGGCGTGAGGCCCACGCCCGAGGTGATCAGGTTGGTATAGAAGCCGAGCGCGTGCGCCGCCGCGACCAGCTCCGGCAGGTCGTCGCGCAGCAGCGGCTCGCCGCCCGAGAAGCCCAGCTGCACCGCGCCCATCGCACGCGCTTCGCGAAACACGCGAATCCATTCGGCCGTGTCCAGCTCCTCGCGGTAGCGCGTGTAGTCGACCGGGTTGGAGCAGAAGGCGCAGTGCAGCGGGCAGCGGTACGTCAGCTCGGCCAGCAGCCACAGCGGCGGCTTGGCCACGGCGCGGGGTTGCACCTCAGCGGATCCAGTGGCGTCCACGGGCCTGCTCCAGGAATTCGAGCACGTCGGCATGCAGGTCGCTCTCTCCGAAGGTGCGCTCCAGGTCGGCCACAAGCGCGGCCACCGAGGTCTTGCCGTCGCAGCGCTGGAGGATCTCGGCCGCCGGCCCGTTGAGCTTGATCATGCCCTCGGGGAACAGCAGCACGTGGCACTGCTGTGCCTCTTCCCACTGCATGCGGTAGATCGAGGTGAGCGCCGGCTGGGCATCGTCGGTCCATGCGGTCATGGTTGCTGGTCTTTCGGAAGGTCGTCGGGATAGGCCTTCTCGATCGCGTCGAGCATGGCCCAGAGGATGTCGAGCTTGAAGCCCAGGATCTGCAGCGCGCGCTGCTGCCGCTCGCGCGTGGTGCACCACTGCATCGCCACTTCGAGGCCGTGCTCGACGTCGCGGTCGGCCAGCGGAATCCGGCTGCGAAAGTAGTCCAGGCCCGAGGTGTCGATCCACGGGTAGTGCGTGGGCCAGCCCGCGAGCCGGTCCTTGTGGATGCGCGGTGCGAACATCTCGGTGAGCGACGAAATCACCGCCTCCTGCCACGGCGCCGTGCGCGCGAAGTTGACGTAGGCATCGACCGCGAAGCGCACACCGGGCACGACGAGCGCGTGCGACTCGAGCACCTCGCGCGCCAGGCCGGTGGCGATGCCCAGGCGGGTCCAGATCTCGATGCCGCCCGCGTTGGCGCCTTCATGGTCGCCATGCCCGTCGTGGTCGAGCATGCGCACCACCCAGCGCCGGCGCGTGGCACGGTCGTCGCAGTTGGACAGAACGGCGGCGTCCTTCACCGGGATGAGGCACTGGTAGTAGAAGCGGTTCGCCACCCAGCCGCGCACCTGGAAGGGCTGCAGCTCGCCCGCGTTGAGCCGGCGATTGAACGGGTGGTGGCTGTGGTAGCGCGACTCCATGGCGCGCAACCTCGCTTCGAACGCCTGCGGGGACCATGGGCCTTGTGTCTCTTGGGTCACGTGTTCAGATCTCCAGGACCATGCCGTCGAACGCGACCTCGATGCCGCGGCGCACGAGCTGCGCGCGCTGTGGCCCGTCTTCGTCCAGGATGGGGTTGCTGTTGTTGATGTGGATGAGCACCTTGCGCCGCGCCGCGCAGGCGTCGAGCGCCTGCAGCATGCCGGGGCCGTGCGGCCCGTCGCATTGCGGCAGGTGGCCCATGTCGGCCGCGTGCTTCTTGCCGAGCCCGGCCGCGACCATCTCGTCCTCGGTCCAGAAGGTGCCGTCGACGAGCACGCAGTCGCAGGCGTCGAGGCTGCGGCGCTCGGCCTCGCCGACCTGCGCCAGGCCCGGCGCATAGAGCGCGCGCTTGCCGGTGGCGGGGTCTTCGATGAGCACGGCGGCGTTCTCGCTGCGCGTCTCGGTCTGGCGGCGCGGCGAATACGGCGGCGCCTTGCCGGGCACCGGCACGGCCTGCAGCTGCAGCCCGGCGATGTCGTGCCAGGCACCGCCGCCGGGCTCGAGCGACAACGGGTGCCAGGTCACGCCGCAGTAGCTGTCGAGCGTGCGCAGCAGCGGCAGGCTGCCGCTGAGGTCGTCATGGGCCTCGGGCGTGCAGTACAGCTGCAGCCGCTGCCCTTCGCGCAGGCTCAGCAGGCCTGCGACGTGGTCGATTTGAGAGTCCATCAGCACCACCGCCTCGATCGGCGAATGGCGCAGGCCGTGGCGCGGCCACAGGGCCGGCGAGGCGCGCAGTTGCGCACCGAGGTCGGGGGAAGCGTTCAGCAATATCCAGCGTTCGCCATCGGCCGACACGGCGATCGAACTCTGCGTGCGGGGCGTGGCCCGCACCTGCCCGCTTCGCTGGCCGGCACACAGGCGGCAATTGCAATTCCATTGAGGGAAGCCACCGCCCGCTCCCGAACCCAGCACCAGAATCTTCATGGGGGCCCAACAAAAAAACACGGCACCGGCGCAAGGCCGGTGCCGTGGGTCTGCGCGCTCAGCGAGCGGAGATGTACATCGTGATTTCGAAACCGAAACGCATTTCTTCAAACTCAGGCTTGCACCATTTCATCGCATTGCTCCTTCAGTGGTTGGGGTTGAGGACATATCAATAGACGACGATCTTTCCCGTCGGGCGCGGGCTATGGCAGTCGTTGTAAAAGTATTCGCCCGGCGTGTCAAAGGTGTGGGTCTGCGACTGGCCCGGGGTCAGCCTGAAATTGAACCGCCCTTCGAAGAACTGCGTGGCGCAGTGGGTGTTGGCGTTGGCGGCGGGGTTGGTGAAGGTCACGGCGGTGTTGACGGGCACGCGCATGAAGGTCGGCGTCATGGCATTGACGGCCGTCGATTCGGTCGCGCCCGGCTCGTTCGCCGCCGTCTGCACGCGCGCCAGGAACACGGTGTTCGGCGTCGGCAGTGCCGCGCCCTCCACCGCCTGGCCCGACACGGGCCGGCGCACCACGGGCGGTGTCGGCGTAGCGGCCGCGGTTACCGCGCCGCCGACCTTGAAGGCCCACAGCCGGTCGCCGCGCGGTGCCGAGTCGCCGTACGGAATGCTGGTGCCGCCCGAGAACACCGCGATGTACTGCTCGCCGTCGATCTCGTAGGAGACCGGGCTCGCGCTGATCGCCGCGCCGGTCTGGAAGCGCCACAGCTCGGTGCCGTCCTGCGCGTCGAGCGCCAGCAGGTTGCCGTCGGGCTGCCCGATGAACAGCAGGTCGGAGGCCGTGCTCAGGATGCCGTTGCCGTGCGCCACCGAGTACGGCAGCGGCTTCTTCCATTTGACGAGGTTGGTGCTCGGGTCCACCGCCACGACCGCGCCGGTCATGTAGGTGCCCGGCGGACGCAGGCCGTTGCTCGACTCGCTGAGCGAATGCGCCGCCGACACGTAGCCCATGCCCGTGTAGACCAGGCCCGTGCGCTGGCTGAAGGACTGGTGGTTCCAGTTGGCACCGCCGCCGTGGCCCGGGATGGACAGGATCGGCACGTCCCAGTGCGCGTCGTACAGGCAGCCCTTCGTGTAGTTGGGCACCGCGCGGTTCGGGTCGCCCGGAATGGCCGTGCCCAGCGGCTGGTCGACGATGCAGGTCTCGGTCCAGGCGCCCTGGCGCGGCAGAGGCTGCGTGGGCCAGCTGGCCTGGCGGGCGTCCTGCTTCACGGGCACTTCGTCGATGCCCAGCGGCGCGCTGCCGTCCTTGCGATCGAGGATGTAATACATGCCCGTCTTGCTGCCGTAGATGACGACTTTGCGGTCCTTGCCATCGATCTTCACATCGGCGAGCACCGGCGACATCACGTTGTCCATGTCCCAGATGTCGTGGTGCACCGACTGGAAGTGCCACTTGTACTCGCCGCTCTTCAGGTCGAGCGCGACGATGGAGTTGGCGAACAGGTTCTGGCCCGGGCGCGAGGAGCCGTCCTGCGACGAGCCGCCGCGCACGTTGCCGAAGGTCCAGTACACCAGGCCCAGCTCGGGATCGACCGCGGGATGGATCCACGGCGTGGCGCCGGTGCGTGCCGTGTCGGGCGCGCCGCCCCAGGTGTCGTAGCCGAGTTCGCCCGCGCGGGGCACACCCCAGAAGGTGGTCAGTACCTTGCCGGTGAGTGCGTCGGCCGAGAATGCGGCGCCGCGGTTGCCATCGTTGGTGCCCAGGTACAGGCGCTTGTCGTGGTAGACCAGCGCGACCTTCTGCAGCGCGCCCTTGTAGTCGGGATCGGTGCTGCTGGTCGGGTACTGCTTGATCCATTCGACGGCGCCGGTGTCGGTACGCAGTGCCACGAGGCGATTGCCGGTGGCCACGGTGAACACCAGGCCCAGGTCTTTGGCAACGGCCACGCCGCGGCGGGTGATGCCGCCGTAGGGCGTGGTCCATTTCCACTTCGTCACGCCGGTCTTGCCGTCCACCGCGACCACGTTGCCGAGTGCGGACTCGATGTAGAGCACGCCGTCGACGACGACGGTGGTGCTCTGGTTGTTGCCGGTGGTCATGCCGCCTTCGATCTGGTTGACCCAGGCGCCACCGAGCTGCGTGACCAGGCCCTTGTTGATCTTGCGCAGGCTCGAATAGTTCTGGTTGCCCAGGTTGCCGCCGACCTTCGGAAAGTCCTTGTCGCCGGCGGTGCAGCAGTCCGACAGGTCGGCCGCGGGTGCGGCGGCAGCCGGCGGCGATGCGGGCGGCGGTGTGCCGGCAGACGGCGACGGCGCAGGGGCCGGCACGACGGGCAGCACGGGCGTGCCGCCACCGCCGCTGGAGCCGCCGCAGGCGGTGATCAGCAACGGCGATGCAAGCACGCCGCACGAGATCAGCAGCGTGACCAATGATTTTTTCTTCATGGATGTCTCTACTCGGTGAACGTTGGAACAGGGATGTTCGAAACGACCGGTGGCGCGCACACGGCGCCGCACCGGCCCCGGGAGGTCGTCGTCGTTACTCGGTGGTGCAGAAAGGCGTCAGGCCCATCGCCGACTTCACGCCTTGCACGACGAGCTTCTGGAACTCGATCGCGCCCACGCCCGACAGGTCGGCGGTGAACGAGTGCGCGTTGTGCCCGAGGGTCGTGAGCCATGCGCGACCGCCGTCGTAGTACTGGCACCAGGCGACCGGATGGAAGTTGGCGTGGCCGGGATGCGGCGCGGAGGTGAGCGGCTTCAGCGTCGAGGTGTCGACCTTGGCCAGGAACTTCACCTTCGTCGGGAAGGGCATCAGGTTGTACCACTCGTCCTGGAACGAGAAGCGCTTGGGCACGTCCTTCGTCGAAGGGTCGTCCGAGACGATCTCGACATCGCCCGCGCGGTTCGGTCCGTGGTTGTAGAAGTTCGCGTTGCCCAGCAGGCCTTCGTAGTAGGGCCAGTTGTATTCCGCGCCGAAGGCGTTGTGCAGGCCGACGAAGCCGCCGCCGCGGCGCATGTAGTTGCGCAGCGCGGTGCGGGCGGCGTCCTGGCTGGTGCTCACCGCGCCGTTCCACAAGGTGTCGCGGTTCGAGCTCGCGAAGATGATCGCCTTGTAGTTGTTGATGCGGCTGCCCAGCACGGCCACGTCCTCGGTCCAGTCGACCGTGATGCCCTCGGCCGACAGCATGCGCACGAGGCCTGCCTGCATCACGTTGTCGGTGTTCATCGTCGGGTTCAGGCCGGCCGCCATCGGCGTGCCCAGCACGGCATGGCGCGGGCCGGCGGTGCGCGAATAGATCAGCACGCGGTCGGGCGTGCTGGCGAAGGCGCCCCAGTCGTTGTAGCACTTGGGGTTGGTGCCGCGGCAGACGTTGTAGTACTCGTCGAAGCTGTCGTCGACCTCGGCCACCGGTTCGGTGGGCGTTGCCGGCACCTCATCTGTCGGCGCAGGCGGCGGTGCCGATGCAGCAGGCGCGGGCGCCACGGGCAGGATCGGCAAGGCCGCGCCGCCGCCGCCGTCGCCTCCACCGCAGGCAGTCAATGCCAGCGCGAGCGCGGCGGCCGATGCAAGTCCGAAGGGAAAGGATCTGGGATGTGTCAACGGAGTCTCCTCTTGGTGGTCAATGGCGGAATCGGACGGGCGCACGCGCCCAGCACGTGTCGCTGCGCCGCGGGTGGCGGCAGGCGCAGACGTGGGAGTGACGGAAATTGCCGGCGGGAACGAAGAAGGAATTCGTCGTCAGCCGTGAGGGCGCGCTACTTGCGGATGCGCACGAGCTCGTCGTTGTAGAGCTTGACGATGGCGGGGTCGTACTGGGCGGCGAACTTGTCGACGACGGGCTTGGCGATGTCGCGCATGCGCTTTTGCTCGGCGGCGCTGAGTTCGTTGAACTGCGCGCCCTTGGCCTGCAGGTCGCCCACGGCCTTCTGTGCAGCCGCACGGCTGACCTGGCGTTGGTAGCCGCGTGCCTCGTTGGCCGCGTCGTTCATCATCTTCTGCTCGGCGGGCGTGAGCGAGTCCCAGAACTTCTTGCTCACCAGCACGATGTTGGCGGCGTACACGTGGTTGGTGGCGCTGACGAACTTCTGCACTTCGTAGAACTTGTTCGACAGGATCACCGCATAGGGGTTCTCCTGGCCATCGACTGCCTTGGCTTCGAGGGCGCCGTACAGCTCGGCGAAGGGCATCGGCACCGGGTTGGCCTTGAAGGCCTTGAAGGTCTCGAGGAACACAGGGTTGGGGATCACGCGGATCTTCAGACCTTCGAGATCTTCAGGTTTGGTGATCGGACGCTTGCTGTTGGTGACGTTGCGAAAGCCCAGGTCCCAGTAGCCGAGCGCGACGAGGCCCTTCTCGGGGAGCTTGGCGATCAGGGCCTGGCCCAGAGGCCCGTCGAGCAGCGCATCCGCCTGTGCGAAGTTGTTCACCGAGAAGGGGAAGTCGACGAGGCCGAACTCCTTGACGATGCCTGCGAGCGACGTGGTGGCCGGCGCAGACATCTGTTGCACACCGCCCTGCAGGGCCGACTGCTGCTGCATCTCGTTGCCCAACTGCGAGGCAGGGAACTCCTGGACCTTCATCTTGCCGCCGCTCTTGGCCGACAGGAGTTCGGCAAAGCGCTTGACGCCGAAGCTCACGGGATGGTCGGCGTTGTTCAGGTGGCCGAAGCGGATCACCCGCTCCTGCTGCGCTTGCGCAGCAGCAGGAACGACCAGGGCGAGGGCAAGGCCGGCGGTGGCCAGCGAGCGGTAAAGCGTTCTCAAAGTTGTTCTCCAGCGTGCGATTGAGCGGTCCATGCCGGGGCGCTTCACACGCGCTCCGACTCCTGGCGGCGCGATCTTATCGATTTAGTGGAAAATCTTTCTACTAGTGAAAACACTTGGCAAAATGCTAGAGTCGTCTCATGACAGCCATACTCGAACGCAGCTTCAAGGTGCTCGAACACCTCTCCGGCCACCCCGAGGGCCGTGCGCTTTCCGCGCTTTCTGCCGAGCTGGAAATGCCGTTGAGCGCCACCCACCGCCTGCTGAGCGAACTGGTGCGCTACGGCTATGTGCGGCAGGACCAGAGCCATGGCGACTACATGCTGACCATCAAGCTGGTGTCGCTGGGCCTGAGCTTCTTGAGCAACAGCGGCATCGTCGACGTGGCACAGCCGCTGCTCGACCGACTCGCGGTCGCGTCGGGCGAGCTGGTGCGGCTGGCGGTGGTCGACGGCGACGAGCTCACCTTCGTCGCGAAGGCGCAAGGCGCCACGCGCGGGCTGCGCTATGACCCGGACATGGGCCTGTCGGTGAACCTCTCATGCAGCTCCGCGGGCCACGCCTGGCTCTCGACCATGACGGACGAACAGGCGCTGCAGCTCGTCGCGAAGCAGGGCTTCGGCCAGCCGGAAGACTTCGGCCCGAAAGCGCCGACCACCGTGAAAGCGCTGCTCGTGTTCCTGCGCGCCACGCGCAAGCGCGGTTTCTCGATCATCAACGAGGTGTTCGCCCCCGCGATGACTGCCATGGCCGCGCCGGTGCGCGGTGCGCACGGCGGCGTGATCGGCGTCATCACCATCGCGGGGCCGCTGGTGCGGCTCACGGAAGAACGCATGCTCGCGCTGGGCCCGCAGCTGCTGGCCGCGGCGGACGACGTGGCGCGGGCCAGCGGCGCGTCCGCACTGTTCAAGCGCCGGGCCTGAAGGCCCTGCCAGGTCTTCAGTCCACCTTCACCTGGAACAGCACGAAGCCCGTGCCGCCCGGCTCGACCGTGCCCGTGAAGCGCCAGTCGATCGCGCCCGTGCCGCCTGCGGGTTGAACGGTGGTGCAGGCCACCGCGCCCGCCGGCGGCGCGTTCGCCGGTGTGGTCTTGACGCAGCCCGTGAGCGACGCCGGCGTGGTGCCCGTCGTCGCGCTCACGAAGGTCGTGTAACCCGGCGTCATGTCGTTCACGACCATGCTGCGGATCGGCGCGTCGCCGTTGTTCGTGTAGGTGATGCGGTACTCGAGCGTCTCGCCCGACTTGGCCTGGTTGTTCACGCCGAAGGTGCCGCTTTGCGTGATGTTGCGCACTTCCTTCTTCAGCTCCAGAGCCACGCCCGACACGGTCGTGAGGTCGTCCAGCGTGAAGCTGCCGCTGAGCGACGGGCTCGCGTTGGTGTAGGTGAAGTCGGCGCGGATCGTCGCCTTGTTGTTCGAGCCCAGCGGCGCCGTGGCGGGAATGAACTCCTGCACGATCACGCAGACCTTGCCCGCGAAGGCCACGGGCGTGGCCGCCGCGCTCGGCGGGTACAGCTGCGCCGCGCCGGGCTGCAGGCTGCCGGTGCAACCCACGTCCGCGAAGACCTTCGTCGTCCAGCCGGTGATGGCCGGCGTGGCCGTCTCGCTCGCCACGCTGAAGCGCACCTGCCCTGCCGTGCCGGCCGTGAAGGTGTGGGCGTAGGTCACGGTGCTGCCCGGCAGGCCGGTCTTGGCGCCGTCGGTCGCGAAGGCGCTGTTGTCGACGTCGCCGAAGTTCAGGTTCGCGTGGCCCGTGCCGTTCCAGCTGAAGGCGATGCGGTCGGGCGTGCCGGTGCGCGTGTAGGTGTAGGTGCCACCGGCCGCGGCCACCGCCGAGCCCGAGGGCAGCGCGACATTGCCCACCGAGGCGCCCGTCGACACGCGCGTGCCGGGGTTGGTTTCTTCCACGCACATCGCCGAGCCCGTGGCCGCGCCGGCCGGCACGCTCAGGCTGTAGGCACCCGACGCATCCGTGAGCGCGCTCGCGTACACGGTGGCGCCGCAGTTGGTCAGCCGCACGCTCACGCCCGACAGCGGGCCCTCGCCGCCGTTGACGATGCCGTCGTTGGCCGTGCCGCTGCCCACGCCGTTGTCCAGGAACACGCGGCCGCTCACGATGGCCGCGAGCGTGTTGGTGAAGGTACAGACCACCGCCGTGCCGTTCGTCAGCCCGGCCGCGGGCAGCGTGACGGTGCCCGCCACCAGATCGACCGCCGCCGTCGCCCCGCCCGCCAGGCCCGTGCAGGTCGCGCCCGAGAACGCGAAGCCGCCGGGCATCGAGGCCGCGACTTCGGTCAGCACCGTCTGGGTGTTGGCCGTGGTGAGCGTCTTGATGGTGCCCACCACCGTCGAGCCCGACACCGAGACGTTGATGCTGTCCGAGCCGAAGCCGTTGGTGCCGCTGAACGCGAAGGTGCCCGTGCCGCCCAGCGCCTGCTTGCGGATCTGCACGGTCGGCAGGCGGTTGTTGCTGTAGGTACAGACGATGGCCTTGCCGGCGTCGCCCGCGCCGATCACCAGCGTGTTGCTGGCCTGGCCGTTGGTGCCGCTCAATGCGTTGGCCGTGGTGCCGCCGTCGGCGGTACACGACAGCACGGTCGTGTAGTTGGCCAGCGTGCCGGTGGGCATCGTTTCCGCCGGGAACGTGATCGTGTTGCCCACGGCCGCCACCACCGCCGCACCGCTGTTGCCGGCCGTGGGCGCGGTCGCGGTGAAAGCGGCCGTGTTGTTGGTCGCGCCCGTGGTCGCGCCGATGCTGGCGACATTGCCCGCTTCGCTGTTCGCGCCCCAGGCCTTGCGCACCTGCAGGGTGACCGTCTTCTTCGCGTTGGTGTAAGTACAGACGATGGCCTTGCCAGCGTCGGCCGCGGCAATCGCCAGCGTGTTGCTCGCCTGGCCGTTGGTGCCGCTCAGCGGGTTGGTGGTGGCGCCGCCGTCGGCGGTACAGGCGAGCACGGTGCTGTAGTTCGCGAGCGAGCCGGTGGTCATCGTCTCGGCCGGCAGCGTGAGCGTGCCGCCGACGACCATCGACACCGCCGTGCCGCTGTTGCCGGCGGTGGGGGCCGTCGCGGTGAATGCCGCCGTGTTGCTGCTGCCGCCCGAGGTGGCGCCGATGCTGGCCACGTCGCCGTTCGTGCTGTCCGCGCTCCAGGCCTTGCGCAGCTGCACGGTCACGGTCTTGGGCGTGTTGGTGTAGGTACAGACGATGGCCTTGCCGGCGTCGCCCGCGCCGATGAGCAGCGTGTTGCTGTTCTGCCCGTTGGTGCCGCTGAGCGCGTTGGCCGTGGCGCCGCCGCCGGCCGTACAGGCCAGCACCGTGGTGTAGTTGGCGAGCGTGCCCGGCGCCATCGTCTCGGCCGGCAGCGTGATCGTGTTGCCGGCCTGCACGGTCACGGCCGTGCCGCTGTTGGCGCCCGTGGGCGCCGTTGCGGTGAAGGCCGTGGTGTTGCTCGATCCGCCCGCGCTCGCGCCGATGCTCGCGACGTTGCCGGCGATGCTGTTCGCACCCCAGGCCTTGGCGATCTGCAGCGTGGCGGTCTTCGGCGTGTTGGTGTAGGTACAGACGATGGCCTTGCCCGCGTCGCCCGCGCCGACCAGCAGCGTGTTGCTGGCCTGGCCGTTGGTGCCGCTCAGCGTGTTGGCCGTGGCGCCGGCATCGGCGGTACACGACAGCACGGTGGTGTAGTTGGCCAGCGTACCCGGCGACATCGTCTCGGCCGGGAAGGTGAGCGTGTCGCCCGCGGCCACCGACACCGCGGTGCCGCTGGTGCCCGCCGTCGGCGCCGTCGCCGTGAACGCGGCGGTGTTGTTCGCGCCGCCCGTGGTCGCGCCGATGCTCGCCACGTTGCCCGTGGTGCTGCCGGCGCTCCAGGCCTTGGACAGTTGCAGCGTCGCGGTCCTGCGCGTGTTGGTGTAGGCGCAGTTGACCGCGCTGTCCGACGGCATGGTGAAGGTGCGGCTCAGGCCGCTGCCGCTCACCGTCACCGCGCTGCCGTCCGACACCTTGGTACAAGCCAGCGTCGTGGTGTAGTTGGCGGCGTTGCCGGTGGTGAAGGCTTCGGCCAGCGTCACCGTGGCGCCGCTGGCCGCGGTGGCCGTGGCGTTGGTGGTGGTGGCCGGCGCGGTCGACGTGCCGGCGGTCGCGCCCGTCACTTCGGCGGCGCTGCCGCTGACCGTCAGGTTGACCTTGTCGCCGGCGATGGCGCCGCTCCAGCTCTTGGACAAGGTCACCGCCGCCGTCTTGCGCGTGTTGGCGTAGGTACAGACGATGGCCGTGTCGGCCGCGCCCACCGTCAGCGTGTTGCCCGACAGGCCGCTGGTGCCGGTGCAGCTCAGCGCGCTGGTGTAGTTGGCGGCGCTGCCGGTGGTGAAGCTCTCGGCCAGCGTGATGACGCCGCCCACGGGCACGGCCTGCGCAGTGCCGGTGTCGGTCTCGGCGGCCGTGTTGGCCACCGAGGCCAGCGTGGTGAGGCCCGTGCCGGTGACGCTCACGGCGTCGTTGACGATCGCGCCCGACCAGGTCTTGGCCAGCGTGACGGTCGCCGTCTTCGCGGTGTTGGTGATCTCGCAAACGATCGGCAGGCCCGCATCGGCGTTGCCCAGGGTCAGCAGGTTGCCGCTGAGCGAGCCGCCGCCGGTGCAGCTCCAGGCGCTGGCGGTGTACGAGCCGGCGTTGGTGCCGAACGGCGTCTCCGACAGGGTCACGGTGTCGCCCACCGCCACGCGCTGCGCGCCGCCGGTGTCGGTCTCGTTGGGCGTGTTGGCCGTGGCCTGCAGGTTGAAGGCGTAGCCGATGTTGTGGTTCGGGTGCACCGTGCCCGACGCGGTCAGCGTGAAGGCGTCGTTGACCAGCGCGTTGACCCACTTCTTGCGCAGCTGCACCGTCGGCGCCTTGGCGTTGGTGACGGTACAGACGATGTTCGAGCCCGCCACCGTCGCCGCGGCGTTCAGCGTGAACTGGTTCGTGTTCTGCGCGGTCCCGCGCGTCACCGTGCCGCCGCTGCCCATGCCCGTGCAGCTGACGTCCGTGATCACGTAGTCGGGCACGCCCGTGGCCGGCGTGTAGGTTTCGGTGAAGGTGGTCGCCGTGCCCGTCGCGGTCAGCGTCTGCAGCGGCCCGTTGACGGCCGTGCCGGCCACGGTGGTGGTGATGGTGTGCGCGGCCACGCCGTTGGTGCCCGTGAAGTCGAAGCCGGCCACGCCGCCGAGCGAACGCTTGGCGAGGGTCAGGGTCGCGGGCTTGCCGGTGTTGGTGTAGGTACAGACGATGGCCTTGCCCGCGTCGGTCGCACCGATCAGCAGCGTGTTGCTGTTCTGCCCGTTGGTGCCACTCAGCGCGTTGGCCGTGGCGCCGCCCCCTGCCGTACACGACAGCACCGTGTTGTAGCTCGCGAGCGAGCCCGTGGGCATCGTCTCGGCGGGCAGCGTGATGGTGTTGCCCGCGACCACGTTCACCGTGCTGCTGTTGCCCGCCGTGGGCGCGGTCGCCGTGAACGCCGTGGTGTTGCTCGCGCCGCCCGTGCTCGCGCCGATGCTGGCGACGTTGCCGCTGATGGCGCCGGCGCCCCAGGCCTTGGTGATCTGCAGCGTGGCCGTCTTCGGCGTGTTGGTGTAGGTACACAGGATCGCCTTGCCCGCATCGGCCGGGCCGATCAGCAAGGTGTTGGTGACCTGCCCGTTGGTGCCGCTGAGCGTGTTGGCCGTGGCGCCGCCACCGGCCGTACAGGCCAGCACCGTGTTGTAGTTCGCCAGCGTCCCCGTCGGCATCGTTTCCGCGGGGAAGGTGATGGTGTTGCCGGCGACCACGGTCACGGCCGCGCCGCTGTTGGCGCCCGTGGGCGCCGTCGCCGTGAAGGCCGCGGTGTTGTTCGCGCCGCCCGTGCTCGCGCCCAGGCTCGCCACGTTGCCGGCGATGCTGTTCGCGCCCCAGGCCTTGGCGATCTGCAGCGTCGCCGTCTTCGGCGTGTTGGTGTAGGTACAGACGATGGCCTTGCCCGCGTCGCCCGCGCCGACCAGCAGCGTGTTGCTGTTCTGTCCGTTGGTGCCGCTGAGCGCATTGGCCGTGGCGCCGCCGCCGGCCGTACACGCCAGCACGGTGTTGTAGTTCGCCAGCGTGCCCGGCGACATCGTCTCGGCCGGCAGCGTGATCGTGTTGCCCGTGGCCACGGTCACGGCGGTGCCGCTGTTCGCGCCCGTGGGGGCCGTGGCCGTGAAGGCCGTGGTGTTGTTCGTGCCGCCCGTGGAGGCTGGAATGCTCGCCACGTTGCCCGTGAGGCTGTTGGCGCCCCACGACTTGACCAGCTGCAGCGTGGAGGTCTTCGGCGTGTTGGTGTAGGTACAGACGATGGCCTTGCCCGCGTCGCCCGCGCCGATCGTCAGCGTGTTGGTCGCCTGGCCGTTGGTGCCGCTCAGGCTGTTGGCCGTCGCGCCGCCACCGGCGGTACACGACAGCACGGTCGTGTAGTTCGGCAGCACGCCGCCGTTCATGGTTTCCGCGGGGAAGGTGATCGTGTTGCCGGCCGCGACGGTCACGGTCGCGCTGGTGTTGGCCGTCGGCGCCGTCGACGAGAACGCCACGGTGTTGGCCGCGCCGCCCGTGGTCGCGCCGATGTTCGCCACGTTGCCCGTCACGCTGATGGGGTTCCACGACTTGGCCAGTTGCAGGGTCGCGGTCTTGCGCGTGTTGGTGTAGGTACAGACGATGTCCTTGCCGATGTCGCCGAGGGCGATCGTCAGCGTGTTGCTCACCTGTCCGTTGGTGCCGCTCAGCGTGCTGGCCATGGCCCCGCCGCCGGCGGTACACGAGAGCACCGTGTTGTAGTTCGCCAGCGTGCCGGTGGTCAGTGTTTCAGCGGGCAGCGTGATGACGTTGCCGATGTTCACGCCCACGAGGGAGCTGGAGGCGGCAGTGGACGCCGTCGAGGTGAAGGCCGAGGTGTTGCTGGCGCCGAAGAAGTTGGTACCGCCCGTGGAGGCGGCGATGCTCGCCACGTCGCCGGTGTTGCTGCCGGCCGACCAGGCCTTCGCGAGCTGCAGCCTGACCACGTTGAACTGGATGACGACGAGGCCGTTGCCGCCGGTGGAGCCGGTCAGCGAGGCGCGCGCTCCGCCCACACCGACGCCGCCCTGGTAGAGCGTGTTGCCCTGGTTGGCCGGGTTGGAAGCCGCCGAGTAGCTGCCGTCCGCTCCCGCGGTGATCACGCCGCCGGTCACGCCCGTGCCGATGAAGCCCGAGCCGCCGCCGCCCGGTCCGTTGTAGGAACAGCCGACCGAGACGGGATTGGGCGTGTTGCTGCACTGGGCCATGCCGCCGCCGCCGCCGAACCAGCCGCCACCACCGCCACCGCCGCCCTCGTACTGGAGGGGGGTGCCACCGACCGCCGAGCACCCGGTGCCGCCCTGCAAGGCGCTGCCGTCAGTGCCAGCCGGACAGGTGGCCGCGACGGTCCCCGCACTAGGGGTGCCGCGCGCACCGCCGGCGGCCTGGGTACCGCCCCGCCCGCCCGTTCCGGTGGACGAGCCGCCGTTGGTGCCACCGCCGCCGCCCGGCACCGGGCTGCCGACGTCGGTCCAGAAGGCGCTGCCGCCGCCACCGCCTGCGATCAGCCGCGCGGCAGCCGCCGAAAACTCCGTGCCGCCATTCCACAGCGCACTCATGCCGCCGCCCGACGAACCGGCAACGCCCGCGTTCGCGCCATTGCCGCCGCCGCCCCCGCGGCCGTAGGTCGCGCCGGTGCCCCCGTTCTGCCCGCC